>JALYYH010000023.1 GCA_030946665.1 Gemmatimonadota bacterium | reverse complement strand
GGGCCAGTTCCTTCTGGAGATCGATCCATCCCAGTACCGCGCCAACGTGGAGAGGGCGACGGCTGCGGTGGCATCGGCACGCTCGCAGTCGGCGCAGGCCAAGCCGGCGCTGGCTCAGGCGCAGCGGAATTTCGACCGATTGATGGCGCTGAAGAAGGCGAATCCCACGCTAGTGTCGGATGAGCAGATCGAGCAGCTCCGGACCCAGGTCGAAGTCTCACAGGCGCAGCTCGAAGCGGCGAACCACGCAATCGATCAGGCCAACGCCTCCCTGCGCGACGCCCAGTCGAGTCTGGGCAAGACTACGATCGTGGCTCCCATGAGCGGACGCGTGACGCGACTGAGCGTGGAAGAAGGCGAGACGGCGATTCAGGGAACGTTCAACAAGGACGCAGCGACGATGCTCACGATCAGCGACATGAGCGTTCTCGAGACCAAGGTAAAGGTGGACGAGACCGACGTCTCGAGGATCAAGGTGGGCGATTCGACGGTGATACAGTTGGACGCCTTCCCCGACACGACCTTCATCGGGCGGGTGTCGGAGATCTCGAACAGCTCGGTGAAAGGCGCGAGCACTGGCGGAACCGGCGGCTCGACCGACCAGGCGATCGACTACGAGGTGACGATCCAGCTGCTCAATGCTCCGCCCGACACTCGTCCCGATTTCTCGTCGACGGCGAAGATCATCACGTCGACCAGAAACAACGTGCTCTCGATTCCGATCATTGCGCTGACTGTGCGCGAAGACAGCGTCAAGCCGGATACTTCGCTCACGCTGGCCAAGAAGGGGCCGGCGAAACAGGTAGGAAAGCGCGACGTCGAGGGTGTGTTCGTGGTCGGCGCGAACAACAAAGTGACCTTCCGTCCCGTAAAGGTTGGTATCGCGGGTGAGAAGTATTTCGAGGTGCAGGCGGGCCTGAAGGAAGGCGAGAACATCGTCGGCGGCACCTATCAGGCAATCCGCGAGCTCAAGGACGGCGCAACGGTGCGCGCACAGAAGGAACAACCGAAAAAGTCCGGCGAGCCGGCAAAGACCTAATGCACACAACCGATGAAATACCGCTCAGCACCACCGCTGAGCGGCAGGCAGTTACGGCCGAGCCCGGTGCTGCGCCCGAGAAGGATTGGGTCATCGTCACCCGCGGATTGAAGCGGGATTACGACATGGGTGGCGAGATCGTGCACGCGCTGCGCGGCGTGGACATCGCCATCCGCCGCAACGAGTACGTGGCGATCATGGGCCCGTCGGGATCCGGCAAGTCGACTCTGATGAACCTGATCGGTTGTCTGGATACGCCGAATGCCGGTGAGTACTGGCTGAATGGCGAGCTCGTGTCGGACAAGGACGAAGACGAGCTCGCGCGCGTGAGAAATCGTGAGATCGGATTCGTCTTTCAGACCTTCAATCTCCTTCCGCGCGCCACGGCGTTGCACAACGTCGAGCTACCGTTGGTGTACGCAGGTGTCGGATCCGAGGAGCGGAGGAAGCGCGCGACCGAGGCACTCGAACGAGTTCAACTTGGCGACAGAGTCCATCACCGGCCCAACGAGCTCTCGGGTGGTCAGCGTCAGCGCGTGGCAATTGCGCGCGCGTTGGTGAACCAGCCGTCGATCCTGCTTGCTGACGAGCCGACCGGAAATCTCGACTCGACTACCTCTGAAGAAATCATGCGCGTGTTCGAGGGCCTGGCCGAGCAGGGACAAACGGTCATCATGGTCACCCACGAATCCGATATCGCCGCGCACGCCAGGCGCGTGATCGTGCTTCGCGACGGACAGGTGGCGAGTGATGACAAGCGCGCCACATTCATCAAATCGGCTGGTATTGCGCCGCCTGATCTCTCCGCGATGCGGAAGGGGTAGGCATGCCGTTCGTCGAGGCTGTCTGGCTCGCGCTGGCGCAGATCCGCGTACAGAAGCTCAAGAGCTTTTTCACGCTCCTCGGCGTTTGCATCGGCGTGATGTTCCTCATCGCCGTCATCTCCATCGTGCAGGGGATGAGCAGCTACATGGAGAACGACTTCGCCGCGAAGCTGCTCGGCGTGAACACGTTTACGCTGCGGCGGTTCCCCTGGTTTGGAGACGGCGCCAGCTCCGAGGAAGAATGGAGAAGGTGGCTCCGCCGGCCACGTATCTACCACACCGATCTTGCGCTGGTGTCCAGTGTACTCCCGCCCGGATCGAGAGTGGGAGTGGAAAGCCAGGAGTTCCTTCCGGCGCAATCGCAGTGGGTGCGTCCCAAGCAGGTTGAAGCGCACGCTGTCGATGGCGACTACTTCACAATCAAGAAGTACGACGTCCGAGTCGGACGAGCATTCACTCCGCAGGAATCCACCGCTGGCGCTCCGGTCGTCGTCATCGGTGACGAGGTTGCGAAGTATTTCTTTCCGGATCTCGATCCACTGGGGCGACAGCTGCGCATCAAGGGAATGCCCTACACGGTGATCGGCGTGCTCGAAAAGCAGGGCTCGGTGTTCGGACTCTCTCTCGATCGCGTCGCCATCGCGCCGTACAACTCTCCTCTGCATCACTTCACCAATCCGCGGGGAGACGTCGACGGCATCATGGTTCAGACGCCAACGTCACTCACCATGACCGATGCGATGGAGTCAGTGCGGGAGGTGATGCGCGGGCGGCGCAAACTGCATCCCGGTGACCCGGATAACTTCTTCATGGAGACGTCGGCCAGCGCGCTCGCGTTCATGGACAAGCTCAAGAAAATCATGACGATGGCGGGAACCGCCTTCCCTGCGATCGGATTGATCGTCGGCGGATTGGTGATCATGAACATCATGCTCGTCGCCGTCGCGGAGCGCACGCGTGAGATCGGGATCAGGAAGTCACTTGGAGCGAGGCGTCGCGACATCATGCGCCAGTTCCTGGTAGAGGCTGCGACCCTCAGCACCCTGGGCGCGGCGATCGGAATCCTGCTCGGTATCGGTATCGCGAAGATCGTGGAGTGGAAAACGCCGTTGCCCGCTGCGGTTGCACCATGGTCGATAGTCGTGGCGATCCTGCTGGGGGCGGGAGTCGGAATCATCTCCGGCGTCTATCCGGCCCGGCGTGCGGCATCGCTCGACCCCATCGAAGCTCTCAGAAAAGAATAGCGATGCGGCTCTCGCAGAGAATTTTCAACGCGTTAGAGGGCGTCGGCATGGCGGTGGACTCCATCCGGTCGAACAAGGTGCGCGCCGCGCTCACGATCATGGGGGTTGCGATCGGCGTGTTCGTCGTGGTCGCGATGTCATCGGTCGTTCGCGGGATCAATGAGAGCTTCGCCAAGGATCTCGAGGCCGCGGGCCCCACCTCGTTCTACATCTATCGGCGGCCGATCAGTGGATTTCAGGCGTGCGATGGCTCGGACGAGACGTGCCCCGAGCGCCGCAATCCACCGCTCACGATCGATGACGCGACGGCAATCGAGCGCCTCTCCAGCATCAAGGCCGTCACTGCGCATCTGGGCTCCGGCGCCAAGTTCACCTACAAGGACAAGCAGGTGAGCACGGGGATGGAGATCTACACGCCGAACTGGGTGGACGTTGATGGCGGAGACATTTATCCCGGGCGCAGTTTCACGTACGCCGAGAACACCACTGCCTCACGGGTGATAATCGTGAACCAGAAGCTGGCCGAGCGTCTGTTCGGTACGTCGGATCCGATCGACAAGACGATCAGCGTGGACGGTGTTGGATTCAAGGTGATCGGCGTCTACCACTACACCGCCAGCCCGATGGGAACGCCGACGTCCGCCGGCGGTGGGGATCAGGCCAAGGCGATCGTTCCGTTCGAGTCGGCGCGGCGCAGCCTCAATCCGTGGATGCGCGGGGTCGACTTCATCGTCAAGCCGCAACCGGGCGTGACGACGGAGATGGCGACGGACGACGTGACGGCGCTCATGCGCGCGCGCCGCGGACTCCGCTCGACTGCCAAGAACAACTTCGAGATCGTAACGCAGGACCGCCTGATGGGCATCTACAACAAGTTGTTCGGGACTTTCTTCGTCGTTGGTATCGCGTTGTCGTCGGTCGGTCTTCTCGTTGGCGGCGTCGGGGTGGTCGCCATCATGATGATCAGCGTCACCGAGCGCACCCGTGAGATAGGCGTCCGAAAGGCCTTGGGCGCGACGAAGAGCGCCATACTGTGGCAGTTCCTTGTTGAGGCGGCGACGCTCACTAGCATTGGCGCGTCGATCGGTCTCGTACTCGGAATCCTGGTCGCGTTCGGGATCAAGACCGCGTTTCCCGCGGTTCCGGCGTCGACGCCCCTGTCGGCCGTGGTTGCCGCCCTCGGTACGAGCGCGGTCACCGGAATCCTGTTTGGCCTGCTTCCCGCCGCGCGTGCGGCCCGCCTCGATCCCGTAGAAGCGCTTCGATACGAGTAGGAACTGACCTGCAACTGAAGCTCTCCCGCTTGTGGCGCGAGAGGCGTTGCGCGCCGAAATTAGGGCTATGCGTTTCGCCGATGTAGTCATCACCGCACTCGAGCAGATCCGCGTCAACAAGCTGCGCTCGTTCTTTACCCTGCTCGGGATCATCGTATCGGTTGCCTTCCTCGTCGCGGTGGTGGCGATCATCACGGGAATGAATGCTTACGTGAAGGAAAATCTGGCGAGCGCATTGATCGGTGCGAACACTTTCCAGGTGAGGCGCTCGCCGATTCGGATCGGATTGTTCGACGACGAGGAATGGCGGAAGCTCCAGAAACGCCCGCGTATCACCGAGGCTGACGCCAATGCCGTGGTCGCCGCGGTTCCCGAAGCGCTCGCCGTGAGTCTTCAATCCGGTTGGCCGACGCCGATAGCCGACCTCGTGTGGCGGAACAAGACGATGGGCGACGTTGTGATTCTGGGCGTCACTGCGCCGTATCAAATCGTGCAGGACTACGTCTTCGCGAGCGGCCGCCCCATCAGCGATTTCGACGTACACGAGCGCAGGCCGGTCGCCGTAATCGGCGCCGATGTCGCCGAGAAGCTGTTCGAGCACGTGGATCCGGTCGGGCAGGACCTGAGAATCCTCGGGCAGCACTACACGGTGATCGGCACGATCGCCAAGAAGGGACGTGTCCTCGGCCAATCGTTTGACGGGTTCGTTCTGCTGCCGCTACCCGTGTTCGAGATGATCTACGGCCGCCGGAAGACCAACACGGTGTCTGTCAAAATGCCCTCCGCTCTACTTGTCGCCAGCGGAATGGAGCGAGCCAATGAAGCGATGCGCATCTCGCACCATCTGCGACCCGGCGACGAGCCCAACTATTCCGTCGAGACGGCGGACGCGCTCGTCGAGTTCTGGAAGAATCTCACCAGGATTCTCTTCTCGGTGATTCCCGCGATCGTCGCGATCGGGGTCGTCGTAGGGGGGATCGTGATCATGAACATCATGTTGATGTCGGTGACCGAGCGCACCCACGAGATCGGAGTGCGCAAAGCCCTCGGCGCGAAGTCGGCAGACATTCGGAAGCAGTTTCTCGTCGAAGCAATCGTGCTGGCGAGCATTGGTGGGCTGTGTGGGGTCGCGGCCGGCTGGGCGCTCGCCTCACTGGTGAGCCTCGCGTCGCCGCTCCCCGCTCGCGTGAGCCTGTGGTCGATAATTCTCGCCCTCACCCTTGGTGCGAGCGTCGGCGTGCTGTTTGGAGTGTATCCGGCATCACGGGCCGCCCAGCTCGACCCGATCGACGCACTCCGCGCAGAATGATCATCGCGGACAGGATTCAGAGCAACATGCAGATCGCCATCGATACTCTGAGGGCGAACAAGCTGCGTTCCTCGCTCACTATCCTGGGAGTCGTCATTGGTGTGTCGACTGTCATGACCATGGCGGCAATCGTCCAGGGAATTCAGGGTCAGATCGTCCGCACGATCGAGATCGCCGGGCCGACGACGTTCTATGTCGTCAAGGTCTTTTCGCAGACTCCGGTGAACCCCGACAGGCTTCCCAAATGGATTCGCGTGCGGCCCGATCTGGTCGAGGCGGAGGCAGACCGCATTAGGCGGCTTCCGGAGATCTCCTACGCGGCGATATGGGCGCAGACCGCTGGACGGCTTTCCTACGGCGCGCAACACACGCAGTTCGTCGCGATCATGGGCGCCGACGACCGGTATCAGGAGATACAGGGTGGTGAGCTGCTCGATGGCCGCTGGTTCACGCCGGCGGAGATGACCTCGGGCAGCAACGTCGTTGTCCTCGACGAAAAGGCGGCGCACAAGCTGTTCGGCCGAGAATCGGTACTGGACAAGGAGATCAAAGTGGGAGGACGGCCGACGAGAGTCATCGGTCTTTACGCCCAGCCAGGCAACATTTTCTCGCCGCCCGGACAGGACATCGGCGCGATCATACCTTACCAGATGCTAGACCATCAGTTCACGATCGACAAAACCAACGCGCTGTACATCCCGGTAAAGCCCAAGAAGGGAGTTGCGACGGCTGATGCGCAGGAGGCGGTCACGATCGCTCTCCGCGAAATGCGACGGCTCCGGCCGGCGGACAAGAACAACTTCGACCTGATCACGCAGGACCAGATTCTCGACTCCTTCAACAAGATCACTGGGGTTTTCTTCCTGGTGATGATCGTTCTGTCGAGCGTGGGCCTGCTCGTCGGCGGCATCGGGGTGATGGCAATCATGATGGTTTCGGTCACGAGTCGCACCAGGGAGATCGGAATCCGGAAGGCGCTCGGTGCCACGAAGCGCGAGATCCTCTTCCAGTTCCTCGTTGAATCCGCGACCCTGACCGGACTCGGTGGCATTCTGGGCATACTGATCGGACTGACGTTTGGGCGACTCGCCACCCTCGCGATGAAGATCGACGCCGCCATTCCACTGGGTCTCACCCTCGTCACGGTGATGGTGTCGGTGAGCATCGGCATCATCTTCGGAATGCTTCCCGCTCAGCGGGCAGCCAAGCTCGACCCCATTGACGCGCTGAGATACGAGTAGGCGTCGGTGCGAACGGTACCCCCTTCGGCCCGCCGGGCGTAATTTTCCCGCATGACACGCGTGGACATTCTGGCCATTGCCGCCCATCCGGACGACATCGAGCTCATTTGTGGCGGGACTCTCGTTCGCGCTCAGATGCTGGGAAGAAAGACCGGCATTCTGGATCTTGCCGCGGGCGAGCTGGCCAGTCGTGGCACGCCGGAGCTGCGCGCGAAGGAGGCCGCCAAAGCGGCAAAAGTGATGGGTGTCAGCGTCCGAAAAAACCTGGGACTGCCCGACGGCGGCATAGTGAATACCGCGGCGACGCGAGCAATGGTCGCGGTGGTGATAAGGCAGCTTCAACCAAGCATAGTGATTACCCACTCGCTGCACGGCCGGCACCCTGACCATCCGGTCGTGGCACAGCTCGTCCGGGATGCGTGCTTCGTCGCCGGGCTAAAGCTGGTCGAGCAGGACATCCCGCCGCACCGGCCGAGGAAGGTGATTCATGCTCTGTCGTTTCGGGAAGACAACCAGAAGCCGACATTCGTCGTCGACATCACCGAATCGTTCGAGAAAAAGGTGGAGGCAATCGGATGCTACGCGTCTCAATTCGGTGACGCAGTGCAGGCGGGAGAGGTGTACCCGAATGGCGAACCACTCCACGATCTGGTTCGACATCATGCCGCGCACTACGGCTCACTGATCCGATGCAGGTACGGCGAGCCGTTCTATACCACCGAAACGATGCGCGTGGATGACGTCGCCGCGCTCGAGGTGGCTACTTTTTGACGCCGAAAGCACGCAAATCCCCGCCGCCGGCACCAACGAAAGCAGCGGGTGAGCTGACGTATTCCACGTATCTCTCGCTCGACGAGCTGCTTCAATTGCAGCGCCCGCGCTCGAGACCCGAGCATCCAGACGAACTTCTTTTCATCATCGTCCACCAGTCCAGCGAGCTGTGGTTCAAGCTCATTCTCCACGAGCTCGCGACGCTCATCGGATTGCTCGAGGCCAAGGACACGCTCGGAGCTCTTACCTCTGTGCGCAGGGTGAACGCCCTGGTCCACATCGTCACTGGACAGCTATCCGCACTGGAGACGCTTCCGCCTCAGCGCTTCGCGCAGTTCCGCGAGTACCTCGGCACGTCGAGCGGCTCCCAGAGCGTGCAGTTCCGTGCAATCGAAGCGATGTCGGGAATGCGCGACGAGCAGTTCCTGCGCGTCCTCAAGCAGCATGGCGAAATTCCCGACCTGGTCAAGGAAGCGTTCGAAAAGGCGACGCTGCAGCAGCTGTTTGACGATCTCCTGATAGCGCACAACGTAACGGTAGAACAGATCTACTCGGAGGTGCATCAGCGTCCACTCCAAATGCTGGCTGAAGGACTGCTCGAGTACGAGCAAGGCTTCGCGATGTGGCGTTTCCTTCACGTTCAGCTCGTCGAGCGAATCATCGGGCCGGCCACTTCGGGCACCGGCGGCACGCTCGGGTCGCGATATCTCCAGATGACAGTCTCGCAGAGGTTTTTCCCACACCTGTGGGAGGTTCGCAGCAAGTTCTTTCAGCGTTAATGCCGCTCAGCCGGGTCGCGAAACCTCGCTCGCTCGCAGTTACCCCCTTAAATTGCGCGCATGACTCCCGCAGCCGATCCCGTTTACCTCGATCACGCCGCCACGACGCCAGTGCGGGAAGAGGTCTTCGAGGCGATGAAGCCGTTCTACGGTCCTCGCTTTGGAAATCCGTCGAGCACCCACCGGTGGGGACGTGAAGCACGCGCGGCGCTGGACGAGGCCCGGGAACGGGTCGCCCGATGTTTGGGCGCCCGCCCAGACGAGATCTGTTTCACCTCCGGCGGCACCGAGGGCGATAATCTCGCCATCCTCGGCGCCTGGCGCGCCCTCAAGGCAAAGGGGCGGAAGGCTGTCGTAACCAGCCCCATCGAGCACAAGGCCATTCTAGGTGCCGTCCACCAGGCTGCTCACGAAGGCGCCGAAGAGCGCATTCTGGGAATGACGCCGGATGGAGTCGTCGATCAGCGGTCGTTCGACGAGCTCGTCGACGACGCGGTTGCCGTCTGCTCGACGATGTGGGTGAACAACGAGATCGGCACGATCCAGCCGGTGCCCCACCTTGCGGCGAAAGCCAAGAAGCGTGGCGCGCTATTCCACACCGACGCGGTCCAGGCGTTCGGGAAGATTCCGATCGACGCGCAGACGCAGCATTTCGATTTCCTGACCATCTCGGGGCACAAGTTCGGAGCCCCGAAAGGAATCGGAGCGCTCTTCATCCGGCGCGGCACGGCCATCGAGCCGATCATGCACGGCGGTACCCAGGATCGGGGACGGCGTCCGGGAACTGAGAACGTCGCAGCCGCGGTCGGACTCGCCCGCGCGGCGGAGCTCACCCTGGCGGAGCGCGAGGCGCATTGCGCACGATTGCGCTCGCTCCGCGACAAGCTCGAAACCGGCATTCTGGCGCGCGTGCCCGATGCGGTGATTCACGGGCGCGGGGCCGACCGCGCGCCGCACATCGTGAATCTGTCGGTACCGGGAACTGACAGCGAGGCATTGTTGATGGCCCTCGACCTGCGCGGCATCGCTGCCTCCGGCGGATCCGCGTGTCAGAGCGGCAGCATCAGCCCGTCGCATGTACTCTCGGCGCTCGGCGTGCACCCTGACCTCGCGAGTGCCGCAGTTCGAATGAGCCTGGGCTCAATGACGACGGATCATTGCATCGATCGGGTCATCGAAGTCTTCCCCGCCCTCGTGGAGAAGGCGCGTCAGCTCACGGCGGCACAGCAGCCATGACGAAGGAAAGGGTTCTGGTGGCCATGTCGGGCGGGGTGGATTCTTCGGTCGCCGCGGCGATCCTGGTCGAACAGCGCTACGATGTCGTCGGCGCGACGATGAAGTTGTTCTGTCACGGTGAAGACGTTCCCGATCGCCCATGCTGCTCGCTCGATTCGGTGAACGATGCCCGGCGCGTGTGTGAGCAGCTTGGGATTCCGCATTACGTGCTGAACCTCGAGAGCAGGTTCGGCCACGACGTCGTCGACAACTTCGTCGACGAGTACGCGCGCGGACGGACTCCAATTCCCTGCGTGCGGTGCAACACTTTCACCAAGTTCCGCGACTTCCTCAGGAAAGCCGACTCGATCGACGCGCAATGGATCGCCACCGGCCACTATGCCCGAGTGGTAGACGGCGAGCTCAGGCGAGGCGTCGATGAAAACAAGGATCAGACCTATTTCCTGTGGGGAATCGATCGCGCTGTCCTGGCGCGAATGATTCTTCCGTTGGGGACGCTCGACAAGGCGCGGACGCGTGCGCACGCCCATGCGAAGGGCCTGGAAGTCATCGCCGAAAAACCGGAGAGTCAGGAAATCTGTTTTGTGCCCGATGGCAACTACGCCAGGATTCTGGAGCAGCGGTTGCCCGCGGACGCGCCGGCACTGTCGCGTGGTCCCATCGTCACCTCGAGCGGGAAGGTAGTGGGCGAGCACAATGGCTTCGCCCGATACACGATAGGCCAGCGCCGCGGCGTGCCGGGCGGATTTCCGCATCCGATGTATGTGATCGGGATCAAGCCGCACGACCGCGCCGTGGTGATCGGGACGCGCGACGAGTTGCTGGGGAGCGGAGTGGTCGCGCGCGAGGTGAACTGGCTGACCTCGGCACCGCGTACCGGAGATCGGGTCAGCGTTCGCGTTAGGCACCGCGCTCAGCTCGTGTCGGCAGAGATCGTTCGAATGGATCCCGAGGAAATCGAGCTGGCGCTCGACGAGCCGGTATCGGCGATCACGCCCGGGCAGTCGATGGTTCTCTACGATGGGGATCGGGTTCTGGGCGGCGGCTTCATCGAGGCTTCGGGCAACCAACGGCATCCGCTGCCGGTTTTGGCGGCGTGATCACCCGCTAATGGGGGTCCCCAAGAAAGAGAAGCGCTTGTAATGTCCGGACGGCAACTACCGCCCCATTCGAGATTTTACCTGGCGCTTACATGCGCATTCCTTGGAGTGAGTTGTAGCACCGCCCCGGTCTTGCCGCCGGCGCCGCTCCGTCGCCGTCGCCAAGCTCGCTCGCGCCTCAGGTTATCCCATCCCCGGGCTCACTCACACTGGCAGAGGGTGCACCGTTCGAGCTCACTCGCGCAAGCCAGATCACCGTCGTGGGCAGCAATCCGGACGTAGCGGCGATCGGCGAAGGTTTGGCGACTCTGCTTCGACGTGCCACCGGATTCCCGGTGCCAGTGGTCGTTTCTTCCACCGGAAGCGCGTCTGGCAGCATTGAGCTTCGGCTAACGACCGATTTGCCGTCGCTCGGCGAAGAGGGTTACAGGCTGGTCGTAAGGCCCGATTCGATGCGCCTGGTCGCAAGTGCTCCGGCTGGACTCTTTCACGGCGCGCAAACGATCAGGCAGCTCCTGCCCGTCGAGATCGAATCCGAGATTGGTGTCGCGCGCTTCATATGGCCGATTCCCTCGCTCACAATTCTGGATCAGCCCCGCTTTGCCTGGCGCGGCTCGATGCTCGACGTGGCACGGCACTTCCTCACCGTCAGAGAAGTCGAGCAGTACATCGACATTCTCGCGATGTACAAGTTGAACGTGCTGCACCTCGGTTTGTCCAACGATCAGGGCTGGCGAATACACGTCAACTCCCGTCCGAAGCTGACCGCGGTCGGCTCGCTTACGCAGGTGGGTGGCGGACCGGGCGGCTTCTACACTCAGCAGGAATACCAGCACATCGTTCAGTACGCTCGATCGCGGTACATCACGATCGTTCCCGAGGTCAACATGCCCGGACACATCAACGCGGGTCTCGTGGCGTATCCGGAACTGGCGTGTGGCGACGAGCCGCCTGTGCCGTACACCCAGATTCACGTTCGGCGAAACACGCTCTGCGTCGACAAGGAAGAGACATACGCGTTCGTGGACGATGTCGTTCGCGAGGTCAGCGGACTGACGCCTGGTCCGTACCTGCACATCGGCGGCGACGAGGTGCAAACGCTCACTCCCGAACAATACACGCGCTTCGTCGAACGAGCCCAGACGATCGTCAATAAGTACGGCAAAAGGATGATCGGATGGGAGGAAATCTCGAAGGGCCGTCTCAAGCCTGCGACCCTCGTGCAGCAATGGAAAAGCGACTCGGCAACGCTGGCGCTCCGGTACGGCGCGAAGATCATTCTCTCTCCAGCCAAGAAGATGTATCTCGATATGAAATACACGCCCACGACCGAGCTGGGGCTCAAGTGGGCCGGGACAATCGACGTAAGAGACGCGTACGATTGGGATCCGGCCGTTTATCTGACCGGAGTCGCGGAGCGTGACATAATCGGTGTCGAAGCTCCAGTCTGGAGCGAGACTTTGCGCAACATTACAGCTGTCGAATATCTGTCGATGCCGCGCCTCCCCGCGATCGCCGAGGTGGCGTGGACGCCGCAGCTGTCCCGGGATTGGCAAAGCTTTCGCTCGAGGCTCGCGGCCCAGGCGCCGCGCTGGCATTACCTGGGCATCAACTACTATCGATCGCTGCAAATCCCCTGGTGATCCTGATCAAGCGGCTGTAAGTCCCGAGCGTCTCAGTCGCGCGGCGTAGGACCGGAGGGAGAACATCACCTGGGAGAGAGGTTCGAGTTCCAGATTGCACGAATGACTTTCCATGAACCGTCGGGCTGCTTGCGCCAGACTGTGATGATTTTGGCCGTGTCGCTCATCGGCGTTCTCGCGCCGGGAGGAGTGAGGGTGAGCTCCGCAGTGCCGCGCGCGTAGGCGAGGCCGCCTTCGCCATCGACCTCAACGACCGGCTGCGTGAATTTGACCGGGATCTCGAAGCTCTCGAACTGTTGTCGAATCGCCTTTCGTCCCTCCGCGATCGGCGCATTTGGCGGCATGACGAGACCATCGTCCGCATAGGCCGATGCCGCCTCAGCGTAGTCGCGTCTATTTACCGCCGCCGTAAAAGCGTCGATGTTCGCGCGAATCGCGGCACGGTCGGAGTCGGTGAAGGCCGGCGGTCCGTTTGCGCATCCCGCGAAGCACAGCGACAATAACGCCAGCGCGAACGTCCTGTGGATCTGCATGGAAGTCTCCAATGACGAGGTTGCTTCCAATACTAGGACCTTTGTGCATCATGGCAATGACTACCGCGCGACGCGAACGTTTACGTTCGGCGTCTGAAAATTCATGAACAGCCGGAGCCATGGCGGCAGCAACATCTCCGGTGGAATTCGCATCGTCGCCACCCGCGGGGTGCGAACCGAATGCTAGTACTTCATGCCGCCGGCGTTCGCGAACTCCTTCATCATTCGCTCCTGTTCTTCCGACAACTTCTCCGGCACGGCGATGGAGACCTCCACGATCAGATCACCCTTCTTGTCGCCCTTCTGGATTCCCTGACCTCTCACCCTGAAGCGCTTTCCCGAAGGAGTGCCAGGGGGAATCTTGATCGCAACCTTTTTTCCATCGAGAGTGCGCACACTGATCTTCGTGCCCAGTGTCGCCTGGGCAATGTTGAGTGGAACAGTCGCGATCACGTCGAGGCCATCCCGGCGATAGAACTTGTCCGGCACCACGTTGAACGTGATAACCAGGTCGCCGGGTGGTCCGTTATTGTTGCCCTTTCCGCCCTGACCTTTGAGCCGGATTTTCGATCCGGTGTCCACGCCCGGCGGGACCGTGATCAGCACTTTGCGCTTCACCCGGAGCTCGCCGCTGCCATGGCATGTCGGGCACCGCTCGCTAGGGATCTGTCCTTTGCCGAGGCACACCGGACAGGTCCGGTTGACCGCAAAGCCTCCCTGACCAAATGAGATCACGCCACGGCCGTTGCATTCCGGGCATGTCGTAAGCTGCGCTCCCGGCGCGGCGCCGCTACCGTGACAGGTAGGACACTCCTCGCTCACCTCGAGCTCGATCGGGACCTTTCCGCCCTTTGCAGCCGTGCGAAACGGGATATCGAGAGTGGCTTCGACTGTCTGTCCCCTCTGCGGTCCGCGAGGCCGCGAAGCTTGCCGCGTTTCTCCGCCGCCGAACATCGAGCTGAACAGATCACCCAGGCCACCAAGCCCACCGATGTCGAAATCCTGGAAGTTGATGGTTTGTCCGCCCGCACCTGCGCCACCTCTCGCGCCGCCGCCGAAACCGCCGGGCCGCGCTCTGCCGCCGCTGTACCCTCCAAATCCACCGTCGAAGGCACCGAGACGGCGCATCTCGTCGTACTGCTTCCGTTTTGCCGGATCGCTCAGGACATTGTTCGCCTCCGAGATTTCCTTGAAGCGGTCGGCAGCCTTCGCGTCACTTGCATTGGCGTCGGGGTGAAATTTCTTGGCGAGCTTTCGGTAGGCCTTCTTGATCTCGTCCTGGGTAGCCGTCGAGCTTACGCCCAGCACCGAGTAGAAATCTTTGCTCTGCGCCATTTAGTGAGCGAGTGAGGCGACGATCAGCCGTTCCACTGCTTCACTACTACGCGGGCGGGCCGCAGCAGCTGCGAGTTGAAGAGGTATCCGGGCTGGTACACGCGCGATACTACGTGATCGTCCTCGCGCGCCGAAGTCGGCTCCGTCGCGACCGCTTCGTGGAGCGCTGGATCGAATGTCTCTCCGAGCGGATTGATGATTTCGAGGCCGGCTCCGCCGAGAGCTTTGAGCAGTTTCTTTTCAACCATGTCGACGCCCTGCACCAACGTTTCGGCATCAGTACTCGCCGGATCGACGTGGGCAAAGCGTGCGACATCGTCGAGCGCTTCGATCAACTGCCTGACGAGGTCGGCCTGCGCACGCGCACCAGCCTCCTGGCGCTCCCTCGCCGTACGCTTTCGATAGTTGTCGTACTCTGCTGCCAGACGGAGGTACCTGTCCCGCTCCGTCGCCAAATCGTCGCTGGCCGGCGGTGCCTCCTGTGCTGCCGATGTATCCGCGCCACCAGCACCCGGATCGGGCGAACCTGTGCCTTCGAATGCCGCACCACTCGCTGCCGCGCCGTCGCCGCCCGGGCCGAAATCGTCCTCCGAGCCCATCGCATCCTGCCCGGGAAGCCGCGTGTCGTCAGACTTCTTCTTCGAGTGTCTCATGGGGGAAACTTAACCTTTTGAAAGAGCGCGGCGCACCATCTCCAACGCGGCCTGTGTCGCGCGCTGCCGGATCTCGTTTCGGTCGCCAGGAACATGAAAGCGTCGGGCGCGTCCATCCGCGTGGTGTACTGCAACCCACACCAGCCCGACAGGTTTCTCCGCAGTTCCTCCGCCGGGACCAGCGATGCCGGTGATCGACACGCCGACCTGCGCCTTCATCCGCTCCCGAACTCCCGCCGCCATTTGTAGAGCAACCTGCTCGCTGACGGCGCCGTATCGGTCGATGTCCTCAGCGTTGACACCGAGCGCATTGCGCTTGACGTCGTTGTGATAGGCGATGATCCCGCCCAGAAACACATCGCTCGAACCAGGAATGCTGGTCAGTCTCTCACCAAGCATTCCGCCCGTGCAGCTTTCGGCGACG
>JALYYH010000020.1 GCA_030946665.1 Gemmatimonadota bacterium | reverse complement strand
CGATCGACGCCGCCCAGGTCGGCTTGTAGGGCTGCAGCAGATTTTCCTTGGTCGCTCGATCGAACGCCTCCGCCGGCGCCCCGAACCACACATCCGCCTGCGGGTTCGGCTTCTCGGCGCGCACTCGCTCGAGGACTTCCTGCGACCCCATGTCGACCCACTGCACATCGATGTCGGGATGCGCCTTCTCGAACCCTTTCTCGAGGTATTCGAGCAGCTCCTTCCCGTGAGGCGAGTAGACGATCAGAACTTTTCGATTGTCCGAGCTGCACGCCGCAAGAGCTATGAGCGCCACAACGAAGGCTGCCCCGCGGCGGAGCATCATTTGATGGTGTTGCCGCCGAGGAGGTTGGCAAAGATGCGAGCGCCGCCGGGAACGCCGGCGGGGAGCTGCCTGAAGAGTGCGAGCGGGACGTAGATGTAGGTCCCGCGTCCGTACGGGGCGGCCAGGATTGCGGCGCGATTTGGCCGCTCGCCCGGATCGTTCATCGAGAGCATCGTCTGATAATGTGAATCGAACGTCGACGGCATGTACGACGCGCGCTCCTGCACCCATCCCTTGAAGTCGTCCTGGGTGATCTTGTTCGGCGCGTTGAGCAGCGGCGACCGGGGATCGGTAATGCTCACCGGCGCATTCTCATCCGTCACTCGCTCCGCGGGCTGCTTGAGCGTGATCGGATAGGGCATGATTCCAGGCCGCTGCATCTCGCCCTGTCCGTATTGCACGACGAGACGACCACCGTTCCGCACGTACGAGAGGAGGTAATCGTTGTTCTCCTGAAGACTCTGACTCGATTGATACGCTCGTGGCCCAACGACTATCGCAGTGAAGCGGCTGAGATCAGTCTGCGGCAGATCATCCGCATCCACCATAGTGAGCGGAACTCCGAGCTGCTGCAACACTGGAGCGACGTTGTCGCCCACTCCGGGGACGTAGGCGACGTTTAGCCGCCCCGGCAGCGTGATATCGACAGCGTTGATGCTGATCGTCGAGGGTCGATAGATCCGCTGCGGGTTGATGTGCGCATACTCTATCGGGATGTATCCCGACCTGTACGACTTGCCGCGAGCAGCTGCCGTTGCCGTAATCTGGTACGTTCCACAGGGGAGAGCACCCCTCACATTGAATATCAGAGTGCGGGTTGATCCCGGCGCCATCACGACTGTGCGCGCGAGCGAGTCGGCCGAGAGGCCACGCGGAAGGGCGAGCGTGACCGTCACCGGTGTCGAATCGCCAAGCGCCGAACGAAGCGTCGCCTTGAGCAGCGGGTTGAATGGTCCGTTCGCCCGCGCCATAGTCGCCGCCTGATCGAGCGCAATCGACACACCCGGCGCGACAATGAGTGGACGCTGCACGTCTCCGCGCACGCGATCGACGTAGTGAAATACGATTGGCGAGCTCAGGTAGAGCCGATTTATCTCGGGTGTGCTCACGAAAATGTGTGCGCCGCGCCTGACCTCCCGCTCGTCCTCCGAGATTCCAGTGATCTTCGGAGTGAACAGATCCCCGTTTCTAGGCGTCGCCAGCCACCATGGTTGCGAGATCTCGCGTCCTATGTACCACTGCGTCCACCTGTAGGCAGAATCGGGCAGAATCACTCTCGGCGCGTTGCCGTCTTTGATCGCCGGAATTGAGACTGGTTCACGGCTTCGATTGTAGATGGCCAGGCTGATCCTCGCGGAATCTCCGAGCGCGACTGCCTGTCTGTCGGCGACCGCCTCGAGCTCGATAGGAAGCGGAGGATAGGGCGCAACTACGCGTCCGTCGCGCACGAGGTGCCTGACGGTAATCGTGTCGAGGCCCGCGAAAATGGATTGCTCCTCCTTTGCTGGCGGCGCCGGGACGCGGGAATCCTCCCGCATGAGATAGTCCCATACCACGCCTTTGCGTCGAAGCGTTCCTTCGCCCTGCGACTTGTGCTGAGACCGACTGTCGGCAGCTATCTCCTGATACGAGAGCCCGAGATAAGGATTGTATTCGCCAACATTTATTGAAAGTGTTCGATCCTGCGGCGAGAACCGCGCAAGGCGATAAAACTTGAGCGGTGTCCACGGCTCGCCGTATTCGTGAACCGGAAACCGAATCGTATCGCCGGCAAGATTGTAGGCGTCGCGCGCCACGATTGCGGAAATCTGGTGCTGCCCGTGGCCGTCGCGCGGAGTTCCGGAAAATGTCGTGATCACGATATGCGGCTGAAACGCACGCATGACGGTTATCACATCGTGCAGCAGCGAATCCTGAGGCCAATGTTTTCTTGTCTCGTCTGCCGTTTTCGAAAAACCGAAGTCGTATCCACGCCCAAAGAATTGGTGGGCGCCGTCGATGCGACGGGCAGCGAGAAGCTCTTCGGTGCGAATCACGCCGAGCGCCTCTCCCAATTCATTGCCGATGAGATTCTGACCACCGTCCCCGCGTGTCAGGGACATGTACGCGGTGTTGACGTTCCTGCCGCGGGCGAGCCATGCGATCAGGTTGGTATCCTCGTCGTCCGGGTGCGCGGCGATCCACAGCACTCGCATCGGATGCGGACCGTCGTACAGCCGCAGCAGATCGCCTGCGGGGGGATCAGCGTTGAAAATTGCCTGGGCCGCAACTGAACGCGGCCACAGGCCGGCCGCCGTCATCGCGGCGATGAGAATCGTTCTTTTCAATGTCGTTCCTGGAAGAACGCTCAGGATTTGAGCGCCATGCCGCGACGTTTTGCTCCGGCCGGCTGCTGAACCGGCGCATTCACTTCAGCGATGATGCGCTCCTGCTCCTTTTTGTGCGTCTCGGCGTATCCCTCAGCCGGACTCGCGCGATCGGGACGACCTGCGTACCGCGTCAGCAGCGCGTTGCCGGTCGACATGCGGAGACGAGGCGAGACGTAGGACCAGGCGCCCTGATTCT
>JALYYH010000302.1 GCA_030946665.1 Gemmatimonadota bacterium | reverse complement strand
GATGACGCAGCTGGTCAAGGGCAAGAGCACGGAAGAAATCGGCGCGATCAGGAAGCAATTCAGGGATCTGATGCTCGGCAATGCTCCTGTCGCCGACGATGCCGAGCTCGGCTCACTAAAGGCGCTCTCCGGGGTGGCGAGGTTTCCGGCACGTGTGAAGTGCGCGCTACTGGCCTGGAATGCACTGGAAAGCGCGTTAGCGGAGAGAGCGACCTGATGGAAATCGACGCCGATGGGTAATGCGCTGATTGTCGCGATGCTGCTCGCGGGTGGTTTCTACATGTATCGCCGCAAAGCCTCGCAGGTGCAGCCGCGGCCCCAAATGACCAACGCGCAGATCAACCAGAGGTGGCGCGAGCTCGGCTTCTTTTGCGAACTGGACGATGAGAAGAAGGCTTGGACCCTGACCGGTTCCCGCGCCGGCCTGCTCCACTTTCCTGACCTTCTGCGCGGCTACATCGCCGATCCAAAGCACGAGCCAAATGGAGAGCGCGAGCACTATGGTCCTTACGGCTCTCTCGAGGTAATGACGTGGCAGGATGCGGGATTCGATGGTCGCGCGATTCGTGGCTCATTGACGGATCTCGAGCGCCTCGCCAGCCTGGTCGAGACGAACCTTGCTTTCGCCGAGCCCGGTTCGCAGTTGCGCGTCCGCGAGGAGTTCGCGCCTGATAGCCGGTATACTCTTTTGCTGGACATCCGGCCGGATGGGTTCGACCCTGCATCGGCAGATCCCGAGCGTCTTGGCACTGCCGACAAACCAAAGGCTAAAGGTGAGCAGCACCATGCCTGAGTTACGCCGGGCAAAGAGCACTTGAGAAAAATCAAGCAGGCAGTGCAAGGACACGCGGCTGCGCGGGACGATCACCGCGACGCTCAAAAGAAGCTCAAGAGCTTCATCGAGAAGTTTGAACCGGCGCACCGAACATTGATTCGCGCGGTGCGCAGCGAGCTGCGCAAGCGATTCCCGACGGCGAACGAGCTGGCCTACGACAATTACAACTTCTTCGTAATCGGCTATTCACCAACAGAGCGCCCATCAGATACGATCATTTCGATCGCCGCGGGGGCTAACGGGGTGGGCCTGTGCTTTATCCGCGGCGCGAGCCTTCCCGATCCGAAGAGCATTCTGCTTGGCTCGGGAAATCAGACCCGGTTCATTCGTGTGGAGTCAGTCGCCGTGCTGTCCCGTCCCGAGGTCAACGCGCTCATTACCTCCGCGGTTGTTCGGGCGAAGCCGCCGCTCCCGGCGATTGGACGCCGTAAGCTCATCATCAGGTCGGTTTCGGCAAAGCAGCGCCCGCGTCGCCGCGCGGAATAGAAAGGCCCAACTGTTCCCATCGACTAGCGTTTTGTCTCGTTGAACTGGGACTCGGGGCAGGTCGGGCAGATGTCGTGGCTGAACCGGGTAGCTGTGTCGCGAACAGCAGCTGCTCGCTCGCGGTGATGTCGCGCGCAACGAAGTAGATGACCGCTCGGTGGTATCCGGCCGCCGCCGATGCTTCTCTCAGTTTACACGCTCGACAAGCTCTGGCATGGAATCCGCTTCATGGCTACCCGACCAATTCAACTCGTACCGACATGACAAATCCGATCGCGCCAGACTCAACTCCCGTGCAGTATTCACCCACTTTTCTGCCCCGCGACACTTTTCGGACGGTGGTCGCGCTGGCGATCATCGCGCTCACAATCGGCGGCTGGATTTACGTTCTGATGATTCCCATTGACCGCTTCGCCCTCAGTGCGCAGACACCCTTGTGGTGGATCGAGCAAGTAGTGAGCTTCGTCCTGGCCGTGGTCTCCATCGGTATAGTTCTGCGGAGGCGGTCATTTCTCGCCCCGGCGTTCTGGTTGACGATTTACTCGCTGCTCTTCGATGTGATGCGCTGGTTTTTCGAATTCAGGGAAGGACAGCTAAGAATCCCGGTTGCGCTCATCCTCTACGCGCTGTTCATCTGGCGTCTCCAGCTGGCCCGTCGCGGCGCTGCGGCCGAACGGCAGGCTGTGACTGTCCAGTAGTCGAGGCGGCTGTACGGAGTAGCGGACTGCGGCGTCCTCGATATCTATTTATTGTGGGAAACAAACCGCTCGGCCAGCTCATCGTAGCCTTTGGTCTGATTCTCGTTGTAGTCGGAATGATGGCGATGCGCGGATGGCTCGGATGGTTCGGTCATCTGCCGGGGGATGTGCGGGTCGAGCGGGAGAACGTGCGGGTGTACGTGCCGATTGTCTCGATGTTGCTGATATCGATTCTACTCAGCGTGCTGTCATACGTCCTACGTCGCATCTTCTGACAATCGCACACGCCTGACTTCGGGCGACCGCGCTCGCGCGGCGCGCTGTGCCGCGGCTCTCGCTTTGACTGCGGCAGTGGCGCTTCCCCACAATGCGTCGGCGCAAACCAGGCTCCAGGAGACGCCGCTCCAGAATCGTCGAGCGCTTGTTGATTCGAGCGAGATCTCGCATCGGGCTCACGATCTTCAGGCGCGGTTCGAGAGACGGCGGCGGCAGATGTTACCGAGGTTTTACGCTGGAACGGCGGACCACTGTCTCATCGTCGGGCGATTCTGCGAGTGGCATCCGAACACTGAGGGGTACGTAGTTCCGGACGAGGGGAACGACATTCGCCACGCCCGTGCGGAGCTGCTGCGTGATCTCGAGAAGGCGGGCACCGCGGTTCCCGGCGACGACTGGATCGTGGGACAGCGGATCCGCTACATGATCGAGGGGCACGACACTTCCGTCGTCACCGCCGCGCGCTCATGCAAAGCGACCAGATGGTGGTGTGACGCGTTGCTCGGGCTCGCTCTTCATGTAGACGGCAATTTTGCCGGGGCCGACAGCGCCTTTGCGGTCGCACTCAATGAGATGCCTCCACCCACTCGCTGCCACTGGCTGAATCTCGGCCCTTTGCTCGACGACGATGTGCGCGGCGCGTATCGGAAGTTGTCATGCGCGCAACGCGAAGCCGTTGACGCCCGCATCTGGTGGGTAGCGGACCCCCTCTACATGACGCCCGGGAACGAACGCCGTACCGAGCACTTCTCGCGCGTGCTTCACAGCGCCTTGGAACAGGACGCAGTCAACACATACGGATTGAGCTGGGGTGGCGATCTCGCCGAGCTGATTCTGCGATTCGGCTGGGCCGAGAAGTGGACGCAGCAGCCGATGGAAAGCATGTTGCCGGGTGCGCAGGCGTCGATCACGTCGCATGAGCGAGAGCCCGGGTTCCACTTCTTTCTCACCCAACGTCCACCGGATAGCCTGGCACAGATCGTCGACTCGCTGTTCGACATCACGCAATTCCCGCCGAGGGAACAGTACGCGCCCATGTACGCGCGTTCCTTTACGCATCTCGACGCGCAGGTGGCGCGATTCCGCCGAGGCGACTCGACGCGAATTGTCGCCGCCTACGATGTGAGTACGGATACCATCTTTGGTCGCCATAAATTCGCGGCCGCACTCGTCGCAATGGGGGACGAGGCGACGCCGCCCGCGATGAGCCAGATCGCCGAGTCCCCGCCGAGAAACGTGATCGACGTTTCGACGCCTTCGAAGTCGCAACTGATCGGAGTGGAGCTACTGGCTAAGGACAGCGCTGGAGCAGCACGCTGGAGGTCCGGCTTCGCGGAGATTCCACTCGATTCAGGGAAAATCAGTTTATCGGATCTGCTGTTCGTGGACGGTGGCCCATCGTTGCCCTCGGATCTCAACGAGGCAATTCCGAAAGCGCATGGCGGGACGACGTTCAGCCGCGATAAACAGGTCGGGCTATTCTGGGAGCTTTACGGCAAGGCGCCGGCGGACAGTGCACTGCCGATCTCGCTCACGATCACCCCAATTGGCGAGGGATTTTTCCGTCGCGCGTTCAGGGCTTTGCGAATCGTTCCGAAAGTGGCTCCGTTGAACATTCGCTGGAAGGAGAACGGCGCTGCTGGCATGCTATCAGCCAGGTCGGTGTTGCTGGATCTCTCGCTCGTTCCGGCGGGCAAGTATGCGGTGAAGCTGGAGGTCGGGAATGTCCAGGCAGCAGTGGCGTCCCGAATCATAGAGGTGAGGTAGCAAATGGCTGTCCGTTCGTCGCAGCAGCTCGCCAACATTGGCCCGCGAGAGCGACGCAAGCGGCTCATGTTCGGAATCGCGGCTCTTGCGGCGAGCGTCGTTATCTCTTTTCTGTTCGTGCTATTCAGGGTGCAGCCGGTGTGGCGGCTGCCGATTTTCATTCCACTCTTTTTCGGCGCCCTGGGATATTTCCAGGCGCGGGATCGAACTTGAGTGAAGCTCGCGTCGCGCGGTCAGCGCGACTTCGATGCTGGTGAGGAGGCGATTGCCGACACTTTGGAAGTTGCGGGGCTTCGCCGACAGGCGCAGGCGGTCTACATGAAGGCTCTGATTTCCGCCGCAATCCTTACCGCGCTCACGCTCCTGGGGTAACCTTCGAGCGATTGTCATACCGCGCTTGCAGTTCGGGAGCGCCACGTCTCTTACTCAAAGGAAATCGATGCGCTCGAGTTTCGCCGCGGCAATGATGGGCATTGGAGGAATATTCCTCGCGTTTGGCGTGGTCGTATTTGCAATCGAGCTCTTCGCACGTCGAAGCGATGTGGGTCACCAATTGGCGACGATGAGCTCGGTGGGGGTGCTCTCGCTCGTGGCGGGGGCGGTGCTGTTCGGGCTCGGGGTTCTGCTGAATCGAGTGGGCCGGCGCTCCGCCGCTTGAGTGCACGCTTCAGGACGCCGAGGCTGGATCCAGCTCCGATAAACGCCGCGCCAGGAACCGGCGCTCCGGCTCCTGAGTGACCAACTCCAGGGTCCGCTCGTACGCCTTGACCGCATCGCTGAAGTGTCCCAGCCGTCGATGCAGTTCCGCGCGCGCCGCGTGAGCCGGGTAATAGTCTTCCAGCTCACCGCGAGCGAGGATCGCGTCCATGAGCTTGAGTCCTTCCTCAGGACCATCGCTCATCGCGATTGCCGCCGCACGATTCAGCTCGATCACGGCTGACGGCTCCGCCTCCAACAGCAGATCGTACAACGCCACGATCTGTGCCCAGTCGGTGGTAGCCGCGTCAGGCGCTTCAGCGTGCACCGCGGCAATTGCAGCCTGCAGTGAGTATGAACCGATGCGTCGCGAGGCGAGAGCGCGCTCGACCAACCCGACACCTTCCTGAATCTCCTCGCGGTTCCAGAGCGAGCGGTCCTGATCATCGAGAAGGATCAGCTCTCCCGAGGTAGAGGTGCGCCCCGCGCGTCGTGCTTCGTGCAACAACATCAGCGCCAGAAGACCCATCGCTTCCGGCTCCGGTAGCAGCTCGACCAGCAGGCGACCCAATCGAATTGCCTCGGCGGAAAGACTTTCTCTCGTAAGCTCGG
>JALYYH010000280.1 GCA_030946665.1 Gemmatimonadota bacterium | reverse complement strand
GCTTTGGGAGCAGGAGGTCCCCGGTTCAAATCCGGGCGCCCCGACTGAGTTAAATCTCGCCCCGACAGCTATTTACGCTGTCGGGGTTTTTCTTTCCGTGAGAGAGTGCGTCTGTTTCTGGGTCTGTAGCGCATCGGGGAGTTGCTGGATCAGCCACTGGGCACTCGCTCGCAGATCTTTTCGGGTGCGACATCACGAGGAGCATCGTGTCGTCATCCGCCTGCTGGTAGCAGTTGACCAGCGTCTGGATATCCTTCCATCCGCCGACCGCCGCGACATCCTTGAGCGGTAAACCTTTTCTCGCGGTGGCCCAGCCGCGCCGGTACGCTTGCCAGAGTGAGCTATCCAGCTTCGGAAGCTTCGCTAGTTCCTCAGCCTCCGGCAGCATTTCCGGCAACACCATGAGCGGAAGCGCAGTAGTGAAGGTGATACCGGAACCTCGGCCGTAACGATTATTGGCAATTTCGCTGCCGTTCGGTAGGTAGTCAGCGAAAACACGGCGCCGCCGATCAGCTTCGTCCTCTGGATTCCTCGAGAAAGGAGTAAGTTCCCTCCCAACCGCCCGGATCCCGCTTCAGCTCGAGGTTGAACGATTCGAAAAGCGCCGCAGTGATTTTTTCAGGGGATTCTTCGCCGATCTGGATGGGCTCGCCGAGATTCAGCTCGATCGTCCCATCCACAAAGCGAGTAATCACGGGGACGACAGGTACTTGGGCGGCATGTGCGATGCGCGCCGGCCCGGTGCTCACCTGCACCGTCCTCCCCAGCAGGCAGACCGCGCACGATGGAGCGCGGCTGCTAAAATGGTCGATCGTGACTGCCGCGCAGGCGCCGCTCCTCACGGAAGAGAGAAGTCGACGGAGTCCCGCCTGGCCGCACGGCAGGTGCGCCGTGCGTGCGCGATCCTGCCAGCGACCGGTGGCGTAAATGGTGGTTCGCGGTCTGGTCCTCAGCCAGTGCGCCATCACTCGCCCCCATGGGGTGTGATAGATAGCATAAACGCAGGGCCCTCCCAGCGCGGCGGTGTTTCCGGTGATCACCACCCGCCTCAGCACTGACGGAGACATGCCGAGCTCCAATGCAATTCTCAGAGCTTCGCGGGTGGCGCGACCGAACCAGATCTGGCGTAGCACTGTCATCGGTGATTCCTCGGTTTTGCGCACTGCCGCGAAGACTCTCCTGGTACGTATAGGACGGACAATGATGTCTGCCGCCGAAAGCAGCGGCGCGAGCGCCGACGCCACGAACAGCATGCAGTCGAGGCCGAGCTCTGAAAGCTGAAACCGTGGATTCCGCGCCGCCATATGCTCCACCGTCGGGGTTCGACGGCAAGCTATCCTTTCTGGTAGGGCGCTCTATACGTAGAGTTACGTAGTCTCGCTGGTAGAACGGGGGCTACGCTGTTTCCTAGTCACCAAGTAAGCCCCTTCCATCTGGCCGAAAGGACTGCGTGAGCTTCGTCCGGCAATAACTTCGGAGACACATTCGCGGAACGAAAACCGCCCCCTCCCTCTAGATGGCGTAGCCGCGAACCACCGCGGACTGTCTCCGGCATCGTACTTTTCGGAGCGTAGGTCGGACTGTTTGTCGAGCCACAGCGGCGCTCTTCAATCGCCTTACGACTCCTCGGGGAATCCGAGGTTCGGAGACACTGGAGTGCGCGAAAGACATCTCCCGCGCATATTGTTAGACTGATGCTACGCCCTTCTCGCCTGGCCGGTCTCTTCACGAGCTTGTTCCTCGTGGCCTTCGTTCTGGTCACGAGCGGCTTCGTTTGCGTTGTCCCGGCCGACCGTCAGGGCATGGCGGCGATGGGAATGACCCCCGGTCACTCAGAGCGACACGCGACAGCACAAACCGCAGTGCCCCTTCAGGAGGTCCCCTCGGCGCCCTGCAAGTTCCCGTGGAGCCCAGAGGGATGTCAGGCGATGGTTTGTGCGCCGGCAGCGCTCGCATCAGGCAATACTGCTCTCGACACCGGTGCCTCGCTTCCAGAGCTGGCCATTGCTGACATTTTAGTAAAACCTCTCTCCGTAACGACACCTCCCGAGCTCCCACCTCCTCGGGCGTAGTCCACCACACAACACAGAAGTTGTAGTTCCGACCCAACCAAATCGGATGGGACGGAGTGATTCACGCGCTTCGTTCGTTTCCAGCGCTGTCCCGTGGACTCTTTCAAAATCGAACTATGCTTTGCCTCAATCGAACCCGGCGAACCGGATTGCCTCGACTCGTGCGACCCCCGCTTCTGTCGCTCGCGTCAATCATGTTGCTCGCGTCGCCAGCGTGCGCGCAGGCATCCAATTCTCTCGAGTCTCTACTCGCGCGAGCAGATTCTGCGAACCCCTCGCTACACGCAGCTCGCGATCGCGTGCGGGCGGCGTCCGCGCGAGTGGCGCCAGCTGCGTCCTGGGCGGACCCGATGCTCGTGGCTGGCATCGAGAATCTGCCACTCGGGACCATGACAGGGCCGAGCGCGGGCGGCATGGGGTCGTCTGCTTCGGTCGAACCCATGACTATGAAGATTATTGGCGTCAGTCAGACCGTTCCATTCCCGGGAAAGGTCGGGCTTCGACGGCAAGCCGCCGAGCGGGAAGTGGACGCCGCAAGAGCCAGTGCTGATGCCTCACGTCTTGCAGTCGCTCGCGACATTCGCGTCTCATTCTTCGAGCTCGCATACATTGACCGCGCACTCGCGATCGTCGAGCGGAATCGAGCGGTTCTCTCCGATCTAATACAAGTCACCGAGGCGCACTACTCGTCCGGAACTGGTGCCCAGCAGGATGTCCTCAAGGCACGGGTAGAAGCCGCCCGACTCGGTGAAACCGCAAGCGCATTGCTGGAAGAGCGCCGCGCCACGTCGGCCGATCTAAACGCCACGCTGAACAGAGACGACACGACTTCCGTTCCTTCCGCTGTAGTTCCGGAACGAATCGCACAGGCGGCAATTGCGGCCGATCCAAACCGCGTTCGCTTCGCCGCGCAGACGTTGGGCGCGCGTGCAGCCGACTGGCCGTTTCCGCCGCTGGCCGAACTGCAGAATCTCGCGGTTCGTCAGAGCCCAATGCTCCGAGAGAGCGAGGCAACCATCGCCGCCCAGGCAGCACGCACGGAGCTCGCCCGGAAGGCTTCCAGACCTGACTTCGATGTCTCGCTCCGATACGGGCAACGCAATCAGCTGCCCGACATGATCACGGCGGAGGTGTCGGTTCCGCTGCCGATCCACAGACGGAGTCGCCAGGACCAGGAACTCGAAGCAGCGCGGGCTGAATTGTCGGCGATGGGGTCGGACCGCCGGGCAAAGGTTAACTCCATTCGAGCTCAAGTCGCGCGACTAGTCAGCCAGCTCGAGCGGGGCCGCACGCAGTTGGCGATCTACACTAAGGCGATCCTTCCCCAAGGCGGCGCGGCTGCGACGGCCTCGCTGGCGAGTTACCAGTCAGGAAAGACCGACTTGCTTACAGTGCTCGACAACCAGAACACTCTATTCACTTACGAGACTGAGTATTGCCGCTCACTCTCGGATTTCGCGAAAAACCTGGCGGAGCTGGAACAAGTGGTCGGCTCGGAGATCCTCCGATGACGCGATCTCGGAGCGTGATCCTCTGGTCAGCTGGCGGCGTCGTCCTCGCCGTTTTGCTCATTCTGAATTTGACGCGCAAAACGCCGAGGTCGCGAGCCGGTGCGGCTCAACCAGACGCGATGGCGGGCATGGCTTCCGATTCGCCCGGAGCGGTCGTGCTCACTTCACAACAAATCCGCCAGCTCGGCGTGAGCTTCGGCACAGTCGCTCTACGCCCGCTTTCCAACGAGGTGAGAACGGTTGGCACGGTCGTCGTGAACGAGACGCGACTGGCCAAAGTCACGCCCAAGTTCAGCGGATATGTCGAGAAACTCTACGTCAACTTCGTTGGTCAGCGCGTCAGGCGAGGTGAACCGCTGGCGGAGATTTTCTCAGCCGACCTCCTGGCCGCCGAGCAAGAGCTCCTGGTGTCGGCGCGATTGTCTCGTACTCTGGGCGCGAGCACCGTTCCCGGTGTTCCAGGCAACACCACTGACTTGCTATCTGCCGCGAAGGAACGATTGAGATTGTGGGATGTCTCGGATGCGCAGATAAACGCCGTTGTAACGAGCGGCAGACCGATGAGAACCGTTACGATCTCCGCACCCGTATCGGGGTTCGTGATCGACAAAAAAGTGGTGCAGGGACAATCGATCCAGGCCGGAACCGAGCTGTACACCATCGCGGATCTGTCCGACGTGTGGGTGGAAGCGCAGTTACGAGAGGAGGACGCTGGGCGCGTGGCGACCGGCGCGACCGCGACGCTCGACTTCACAAGTTATCCGGGACGGCCTTTTGCCGGGCGAGTCACTTACATCGATCCGATGCTGGGCGAGACAGCAAGAACTGTGAAGGCCCGAATCACGGTCTTGAACACTGATGCCCGTCTCAAGCCAGGGATGTACGCGACGGTGATTCTTAACAGCTCGGCGCAGCCTGCGCTCACCGTCCCTCGTTCGGCGGTCGTCCAGACGGGCGAGCGAGCACTGGTCTTCGTTGATCTCGGCAACGGCGAGCTGAACGCTCAAACGGTCCGCCTCGGGAGAACGGGTGGTGACTACGTGGAGGTTTTGAGCGGCCTGGCATCTGGTCAGCGCGTGGTCACCTCCGCCCAATTCCTTATCGACTCCGAGTCGAACGTCGCCGAGGTGATGAAAAGCATGATCGGTGGCGGAGGACAGGCGCCAGCAACATCCAGCACGACGCGCGGCGGCAAAGACGCGCTCGATGCAAAAGGCGCTGATATGCGCGGCGTCCCGGCGGTGTCACCTCCCTCAAAGAAGTAGGCGCAAATGCTAAATCGAATCATTGACTGGTCGATCTCGCATACGCGAGTGGTTCTGTTGTTCACGATCGCTGTCTCGGTCGCCGGTCTCTGGGCTATGCTCAAAACTCCGGTTGACGCGATTCCCGATTTGTCGGACGCGCAGGTCATCGTAATGACGCAGTGGCCGGGTCAGGCGCCGCAGATCGTCGAGGATCAAATCACCTATCCCCTGGAGACTGAGCTGCTCAAGGTCCCGCACATAAAATTCGTGCGCGGGATGAGCCTGTTCGGATTGTCGGCGGTCTACGTCGTGTTCGAAGACGGCACCGATCTGTATTGGGCGCGGAGCAGGGTCCTCGAGTACATGAACGGTGTACGCGACAAGCTTCCAAGTGGCGCGCTCCCAATGCTCGGGCCCGATGCAACCGGTGTCGGTTGGGTGATGCAGTACATCCTGGCAGACACGACGGGCACGCTCAATCTCGCCCAGCTGCGCGGTATCCAGGATTTCGTCGTACGCCCTGCGCTGACAGCAGTTCCCGGCGTTGCCGAGATCGCATCTCTTGGCGGGTTTGAGAAGGAATATCAGGTCGAGATCGACCCAACAAAACTCCTCGCGTTCAATCTGCCGTTCCAGAAAGTAGCCGACGCCGTCCGCAACTCGAATCAGGATGTTGGCGGACGCGTCCTCGAGATGGGCGGGTCAGAGTACGTCGTGCGTGGACGCGGTCGATTCACGAGCATTGATGACATTCGCCACGTCGCGGTGGGCACCGCGTCGGGCGGTACTCCGATAACGGTTGGCGACGTCGCGAACGTCCAGATGGGTCCCGGACTCCGGCGGGGCATCGCGGACTTCAATGGCAAAGGCGAGATCGTCACGGGTTGGGTCGTGATGCGATACGGCGCGAATCCCCTTGCCGTGATCAAGGCAGTGAAGGAGAAGATGATCGGAGTTCAGGCGTCGCTCCCGAAGGGCGTTCGCTTTGTCGGCGGTTACGACCGTTCCGGCCTGATCGAGGCCGCCATTCGCACGCTTCGCGGAAAGCTCATCGAAGAGTCGATAATCGTCGCGCTCGTAACAATTCTTTTTCTTTTCCATGCGCGGAGCGCGCTGGTAGCCATCGTGACTCTTCCGATCGGTCTTCTCATG
>JALYYH010000273.1 GCA_030946665.1 Gemmatimonadota bacterium | reverse complement strand
GCGTGACGGTCAAGCTGCCCAAGTACGTGGCAATGATGGAACCGGTCGTCGTCAACGCGCAGCGGGCGGCGGCGCTCGATCGCGTAGGATTTGCCCAACGACAAAGAACGGGTACCGGATTCTACCTCGGGCCCGACCAGCTCAAGAACATGCAGGCCCAGTATCTGACAGACATTCTTCGCCGGGTGCCGAGTCTCCGCGTCAACAGCACGCCAGAGGGCGATGTCATCACCAGCTCTCGCGGGGCAAGCGGTCTCTCGGGGAGCGACTGCGTCCAGTACTTTGTCGACGACATGCCCTGGCAGTCGATGACCACAGGCGACATCAACGGTTTTGTCACAGCGCACGAAGTCGTGGCCGTGGAGGTTTACCAGGGTTCCAACACTCCGGCTCAATATTCGCGGGCGAGGGGGAACTGCACGACGGTCGTTCTCTGGACACGGTTCAAGATCCGGGATCGATAGAGCTGCGGACTATCCTACACTGGAGCCGAAAATGAAATTGCCGAACAGAACTCTGCTGTTGAACGTCGCAGTTACGGTCGCGCTCTGCGGTGCCTGCACAACGGCGCAGCGGATGGGCAATGCTGTCTCGCGGGCGAGGGCGATCATCTACGACCTCAATGGAGCGCCCATCGGCACCGCCCAGATCTGGCAGGACCCGAGCGGACTGGTGAACGTGGACATTGCGAGTCTCGCGCTGCCCGCTGGCACTCACGGCATCCACTTTCATGAGGTTGCAAAGTGCGAGGGGGGCGCCACCGCCTTCTCAACGGCAGGCGCACACTATAATCCGATGGGGAAGGAGCACGGGCTGGAGAACCCCAAGGGACCCCACGCCGGGGACGCGCCCAACATCCTCGTTCCGGCAGGTGGCATCGCCAGGGTTGCGTTCAGCTCCGATCGTGTCACCCTGACGCCCGGCACGGTGACTCTCTTTGACGCCGACGGGAGCTCGATCGTCGTTCACGCAAACGCCGATGATCAACATTCGCAGCCATCTGGAAGTAGTGGCGCTCGCATCGCATGCGGAGTAGTGCGCGCCCTGCCTTGAGCAGAATCTCTTGACACTCAGCGCGACTGGTCGCACGTTCCTCGCATGACAGGTCGTCCTGACCGGAAAGGAGCGGAAGGCAAGCGAAGCAAGGATAGGGCTGCGCGGAACGCGCAAGGCAAGGCTCAGATAAATCTTGCGAAAGCGCTGGCCGCTGTTTTCACTGCCGGGGTCTACACGAAGGAAGATCTTCAGTCGGCTGTCTGCACTTACGTCGCGGAGATGAAAGAAGGCGGCGAGACAGGAGATGGTGTCGTGCGCGCAGCTCAGGGTCTCGTCCACGAAGTCGGTGCTCGCTTTCCCTCATCAGCGCGCACCCAGGTCCTGCTGGCCGATATGGTCACCTGGTGCCTCGCCGAGTACTATCGCGAAAGCGCCTGAGAGCGCCCGCGCGCTCGCTTCTGTTCGTAGAGCGCGGTATCGGCCTGAGCCAACAAATCCGCCAGCATCGTTCCCTCGGCCTTCGTTCGCGTCGCTCCGACACTGAGCGATAGCGGATAATCGCGGGTAGTCTCGCGGTTGTGGGACTCCACCCGCGCCTTGATCCTCTCGCAGACCAGCTCCGCTGTCTGGTCCGAATCCACCGTCATCAGGGCGACGAACTCGTCGCCGCCGAGTCTGGCGATGATGTCCGCTTCTCGACAGCTCTCCTTGAGCACGCGCGCCGTGTCGATGAGCGCGCGGTCGCCGGCGAGGTGTCCCCACGTATCATTGATGTGTTTCAGGTGATCGACGTCGATGAAGATCATCAACACGTCGCGCTCCATGCGCATCGCGAGCTTGAGCGCCTGCTCGGACAGAGTGATGAACGCGCGTCGGTTCGGGAGGGCAGTGAGCTCGTCGACGAGCAACAATGCCTTCAGCTCCTCCTCGGCGCGCTTTCTGGCTGAGATGTCCTGGTACATCGCGTACACTCGCCCGGGCTCGTCGCCCACCCGGAACGGAGTCGCCGCGATGGACACCCAGAATGTGTGTCCGTCCTTGTGCCTCCGTAGTGATTCAGCGCTCAGGTTCTCACCGGCGGAGACTCTCGCCGTGAGATTGGCACCTTCCACCCCGAGCCCCTCCGGTACGATCAGATCGTTGATGTTCTGGCCGATTGCTTCCTCGTCCGCGTAGCCGAACAGGGCGGTAAACTGGGCGTTGATGCGCATGATGTGGTCATGCTGATCCAGAATCGCGATCGCTTCGGGCGCGCTCTCGAACAGAGATGCGAAGTAGACGTTCTGTTTCTGGAGCGCATCGTACAGGGTCTTGCGGTCCGTGATATCGATTGCGATGCCGACGGTTCCCGATATATGTCCGTCGGCGCTCCGGATCGGCTCGACCCGCGTCTCGAAAGATCTGCCGCGCCAGTCGACTTCGTAGCGCACCAGCTCTCCCTGAAGCGCTCGCAGATGGGCGGCGAGAGGCGTAAACCCGGGATCTCTGGTCTTCAGCACCTCGTAGAGGGTCATTCCAACCTGATCGCTGCCGCTTGTGCCGATCAGATTGAGACCAGCTCCCTGCGAGAAGGTGACGTTGAGTCGGGCGTCTGTTGACCAGAGATTGACGGGGACCGATTCGAGCATGAAGCTGAGCCGGCGCTCGGCGTCAGAGCCATTGTGGCGAGCCGGAGCAGGGGAGACGTCGGCGGGCGGCCGCGACCTGAGCCCTCCCAGCAGACGCTGAAGAAGGTCGCCGATCGGCTTGAGCGGGCGAGTCACGGCGAAAGAAGTCGTCAACTTGCCCTTCATTGTCTCACCGATCCCCCGTCCACGCAATGATTTTCGCGCCCGATCTCGTCTTGACAGAAGCAGGCCGAAGCTCTACTGCAGATTCAGGGGGTAAAACGACGAAGCGCGAGCAACCGTGATGTCGCTCGCGCTTCGTTCAAAGCAACCGTGGCGTTGACACGGACGCCTCGAGCGTCAGCCGCAGGCCAATCTTACGCGCGCCGCGTCATGTGGCATGTAGATGGCGAGTGCGCTCGCCTTCTGTGTCGCGGACCTGGTGCCGACTGCTTCGCCGAGGATCTTGACCGCCGACTTGGACTGCGTAACCGGGTTCACGATTACCGCATTGGCGCCGACCTTGGCCGCTCCATTTCGAATCTGCGTCTGGAGCTGGTTGTCGGTGGTCCACACCGAGTTGCCCGATGCTTCGATCCAGGCGAGCTCGTAGTAGTCGTACGGCACTTCCGCGCGGCTGTTGTACACCGCGATTGCATTCGCGCACGTCGCCGGCCGACTGACAGAGGGGTTGATGTCCGTGGTGGTCTTCTTGACGCCAGCGCACGCCGAGCCCACAGCGAGGACAGAGGCGAGCGCGATTGCCTTGAGAGTGGTTCCGTTCATGATTACTCCCTGCGATTGCTTGGGTGGAGGGCCCCCGTTTCCCTGGGGCTGTACCACCTCATTTGCAAAGGAGAGGCCGCGCTATGTCACAAATTTGCCGCGGATTAGCGGAACCAGAGAGTGATGCCAGGACGGATTTGCGTTGCCCGGGCGTTGTCACGCGTCACGCCGAGCGAAAAGCGAGATCCGCGCAGAAACGAATGCGCGATACCCACTGTTCCAAAAATTTGATCCCCAGCCGCCTCTGGAACTACCGGTGCCCCCGGTGCCGCGATTGCTCCCTCGCCACCGCCGGCGGCAGTTGACGCGAGCACTTCGCCGTACAGCGCCGTCGCTGGCGAAATCGCGAATTCCGTGGCGAAAGCGCCCATCACCCGGTTGCTGAGAGATATGCCCGGCGGCGATCCGACGATCGTATACCCGACATTCGCATGCGTGTCGAATCGACCAAAACGCTTGCCGGCAATGAGGTAGGCGGCGTGATCGGGCTTGCCGGTCCCGATCAGTGTGTTCTTCGCGGTAGGTAGCTTCTCCTCGAGAGCGAGCGCGAACGCCGGCATCCGCCCGGACTCATCCCGAAGCAGATAGCTCGCCGTGATTTCGAGGTCGCCGAACCCGGTCGCAGATCCCGCTCCCACTTCCGATTTGATGGCAGTGTAGGCTACTGGCTCGACGAGCAGCCCGAGCCGGTTGGTGATCCCGAGCTCGAATGCAAATGGTATGGCGGTCTCATCGCCCTCGCGGGATTGTTGGAACTCGTAACCAGCTCCAGCCTCGAGCTCACCTTTGTGCAGTGGGCGCGCAGTCTCCGTCTCGAAGATCTGAGCTCTCACAGTCATCGGCAAAAGTGCCATGCATGTCAGCACGACAGCTGTTGCCAGCCGCTGCGAACCATAGTTGCCTTTTTCCATCGCATCTCCGAAAGTTGTTAGCTGCAGGACACACAAGCTAAAACACCCCGCTGTCAGCCAAATGACAACCGCAGGGTTTACGGGAGCGCGAAAGCAATCACGCTGGCTCCCCGGCCGGCCATGGTGTCGCCTCCGACGGCTATGACGATGTACTGCTTTCCGGCGCTCGAGAGGGTGTAGGTCATGGGTGTCGCCTTGGCGCGGGCCGGGAGCTCGGCGCGCCAGAGCTCTGCTCCCGTCTCTGTATCGAACGCCCGCAACATGCGATCCGAGGTCCCGCTGATGAAGACGAGACCGGTAGTCGTAGTAATCGCGCCACCCATTACGCTGGTGCCCCAATCTTTGGCGTCCTTCGGAACCGATCCCGGAAAGTCCTCCGCCATCAGCGAGGAAGGATCGCCCAGTGGCACCTCCCACTTTTTCATGCCGCTGTTCAAGTCGATCGCAACCAGCGCTGCCCAGGGCGTGGGCGCACATGCATAGCCGCGCGCAGACTCGAGTCGCCGCCGCCGCATGATGTACGGAGTGCCGGTCATGCCCGTGTACTCCCAATCCTTCTCGTTCGCGGTGGAGTCGTACTTCTCACGTGGAATCAATTGTACCGCGGCAGCGAAACGGTTCACCGGAACGATTACGAGATTTCGCAGCCGGTCGTACGTCACGCCACCCCATTGCGGCCCGCCCACATTCGAGGGAATGACGAGAGATCCTTCGGGGCTCGGCGGTGTGTAGGCACCCTCGTAGCGAAGAGGCGCCATGAGCCTTCGACACGAGGCTCGCTCGGCCTCCGTGACGCCAACTATGCTGTCGCGGTTCAGCACTATTGGACTAAGTGAAGGAAGCGCGCTGAATGGCTGCGTCGCGGAGGACTGCTCCCCCGGGACGGAGCTTCGAGGCACCGCGCGCTCGGTGACAGGAAAGAGGGGAGCCCCGGTTTCTTCGTCGAGAACGTATAGCTGCGCGGTCTTACCGGTTTGAATCACCGCGCGAATGGCGCTGGCCCCACGACGTATCGTCGCCACCGTCGGGGGCGCGGCGACGTCGTAATCCCACAGGTCGTGGTGAACGAGCTGGAACGACCAGACCAGCTTGCCGGTGAGCGCGTGCAGCGCCACGACGGAGTTGGCATATCGGTTGTCGCCCAATCGTTCTCCGCCATAGTAGTCCGTGCTCGCGCTGCCTGTTGGCGCGAAGACCAGTCCGCGCGCAGTGTCCACAGTGATGACCGACCACGCGTTGGCGGCACCGGTCCTGTGAGCACGTGGTCCCACCCAGGTGCGCCAAGCCGGATCAGTCGAGTCCTGGGGAACCGGATCCCAGCTCCACACCACGCTGCCGGACCGGGCGTCGAAAGCTCGAATCGCACCGCTCGGAGCATCGATGCGATTGTTGTCGGCGACTCCCGAACCCACGATCACCAAACCGCCGATGGCTGCGGGCGGCGAGGTCTCGAAATACTCTCCTTTGTATTCCGGAGCATTGCGGAGTCCAGCTGTGAGATCCACGATCCCTGCGTGACCGAACCCGGCGCACGGCTTCCCATCCCTGGCGTCCAGCGCAATCAAACGTGCATCGATCGTCGCGATGAAGATTCTCCGGCGGCAGGCGGAGTTGGCAGGACTTTTCGAGTCGAGCCACGTCGACACCCCGCGATTCGCGAAGTCTCCGTAATCACCGCCCTCATCGATCCTGGCATCATATGACCAGATTTCGGTGCCCGTCGCGGCGTTGAGCGCGATCACTCGCCCGAGCGGTGTGCTCAGGTACAGACGACCATCAATCAGAATAGGAGTCGCCTCGAACCTCGGCGGCCGGCCCGACTGTGATTGACCCTTGGCTTCTGGAGATTGTGCGCCGGTGGTATATGTCCAGGCTACGCGAAGATTTCGCACGTTCGCCGGGGTTATTTGGCGTGCGAGAGAGAATCTGGTTCCGCCCGCATCTCCGCCGTAGTAGGACCAGGATCCTTCGTTCGCAGAATCAGGAGATGCCGAGGATCCCGTCAGCGCTCCATCGAAGTTGGTTGCGGGACGGGGAACACAGCTGATCGCGAACATCGCAACGCACGCGGCTGTGGCGGACAAGCCGGCTGACCTGAGGGTTATCCGTGAACGCCACCGCTTGGGTGTCGCTTGTATCCAGACGTTTGCAAGTCTCATCGGTGGCACGAGTGCTGTACGTTTCGCGAGGCATCCGAAGTTTCGGAATGTTATTGACCTCGACCGCCGCGAATTGTCTGGATTTGGTAAACGACGATGTTTCGCTGCCCATCAAGAGTCCAGCAGAAAGCAAAGGCGGCCACTCTCTTTCGAAAGTGCCGGCTTAGGCGGCTCAGGGTTTTGTTGCTCGAGAGCGGGCAGAATTATGGCGATCCAACGACTACGGCGATAAGTTCATCAGCCTCCGCCGCGTCCGCACACCACCGGCCAACGCCAACAACCTCGAGACACAACCCGGACCCCCAACCCGACCGTATGCTCTCCCCGCTGCGTCGCGACCTTCATCCTACACCGCCGGTCTCGCGGCGCGCCTGGGCGCTCGCCGCCGTGCTGGCCACGCTCGCGCCACTCGGGACTCTCTGCGCCCAGGCGCGAACGTACACGCTCCTCGGCGACACACGCAGCATCGAGCCGACACCCGGCGGCGTGTTCCTCCGCGCCGAGCATGGGAGCGTGCTAATCGAGTCGGTGCCCGGCGTCGGTGTGCGCGTGCGCGTGCGCTTCGGCGACTCGGCGTCCACCATCTTCCCCACGCCGCACTCGCTCGCCACGGGTGATGTGCCTCCATCGCGTGGTCCCGCCGATGTGCGCGAGGCGGGCGATACGGTAGTCGTCACAACCCGGGAGGGGATCCAGGTCCGCGCGCTACGGCACCCGGTGCGAATCGTCGTGGGCGACGCGGCTGGCCACGAGCTGCTGCACGATTCGTTCGGGGCCGTGGCGTTCAATGGCCGACTCGTCCACTACGTCACCGACCGCCCCGGCACCCGCTATTTCGCCCTCGGCGAGCAACCGGACCGGCTCGCGCACAACGGCGATGTCTTCCCATTCTGGAACACCGATCGATTCGGCTACCAGCCTGGCGACGTGCCGATCTACTCGTCGATGCCGTTCTACATCGGCGTCACGGACGGCATCGCCCACGGCGTTCTATACGACAACCCGTTCCGCGGCGAGATGGATTTCGCCAACCGGCTTCCGGGCTCCATCGGCTACTCGGCGGACGGCGGGATCGACGGTGGGGAATTGCGCTACTACATCATTCCAGGACCCGGACTCGACAGTGTTCTCTCTCGCTTCACGCGGCTGACAGGACGGATGCCGCTCCCTCCTCGCTGGGCACTCGGGTACCAACAGAGCCGGTACAGCTACACGCCGGACTCGATGGTGATGAACGTCGCGAACGAGTTCCGCCGCCGCGACATCCCGGTCGACGTGCTGTACCTCGACATCCACTACATGAACGATTACCGCGTCTTCACCTGGAGCCCGGTCGCGTTCCCCCAGCCGAAACGTCTGCTGGACTCGCTCGCCGCGATGGGATTCAAGGTCGTCACCATCGTCGACCCCGGCGTGAAGGTTGACAGCTCGTATCGCATCTACCAGGAAGGGCTCGCGCAGCACGCGTTCGTCACCACGCCGGACGGCGCGCCGGCCCTCGGCACGGTGTGGCCAGGCACGGCGGCATTCCCGGACTTCTCGCGCGCCGCGGTCCGCGCGTGGTGGGGTGACGCGCAGTCGGCGCTCGTGAACGTCGGCGTGCGAGGCATCTGGAACGACATGAACGAGCCCGCGTCGTTTACGGGGAAGACACTTTCGGAGCTCGCGCAGTTCAACGGCGACGGGCATCCGGGCACGCACCTCGAATACCATAACCAGTACGGGACGCTCATGGCCCGCGCTTCGTTCGAAGGCCTGCGGCGGCTGCGTCCCGATGCGCGACCATTCGTCGTCACGCGCGCGGCGTACACGGGCGTGCAGCGCTACGCCAGCGTGTGGACGGGCGACAATAGCTCGTCGTGGCAGCATCTCCGCATCTCGCTGCCGATGATACTTTCCCTCGGCCTCACGGGTGAGCCATTCGCGGGATCCGACATTGGCGGCTTCACCGGCGCCCCGTCCGGAGAGCTGTACGCACGCTGGCTGCAGTCGGCAGCGCTGGTGCCATTCTTCCGCACGCACTCGGCGATCACCGTGCCGCGCCGCGAGCCGTGGAGCTATGGCGCGAGCTACGAGCGGGCGAACCGCGCCACCATCCGCCTCCGTTACAAGCTGCTGCCTGTACTCTACACCGCGTTCTACCAGCACGCGCAGCGCGGCGCGCCGGTCGTGCGCCCCGTCTTCTGGTCCGCGCTCGCCGACACGGCAGCGCTCGGCGTGAACGACGAGTACCTGCTCGGCGACCATCTGCTTGCCGCGCCAGTCGTCGACTCCGCGGCCGACGCGCGCGCTGTCTACCTGCCGGCCGGGCGCTGGTTCCGCCTCGGGAGCGACAGCGCGTACGACGGCGGCCGGCGCGTGACTGTGTCTGCGCCCCAGCCGCTCAACGATGGCGGCGATACGACCGGGCTACGCGGACTGCCGCTCTTTGCGCGCGCCGGCGCCGTGATTCCGATGCAGGCGGTGCTGTCGCACGAGGATGCGCGACGCCTCGACACGCTCGCGCTCCACGTTTGGCCCGGCCCGGCGGCGCGCGTTACGAGCATGCTCTACGAGGATGCGGGCGACGGCTACGCCTACGAGCAAGGGAGCTACCGCGTGACCACATTCACGACCAGCTCCGGCGACGCCGACCGCGCACTCGACGTCGCGCTCGCGCGTACGGGAGCCTATTCGGGCGCGAGTACGTTCACCGTCACGGTGCACGCAGTTCCGCGACCCGGATCCGTGCAGGTGGATGGCCGCCCCGTGCCAGTGCGCTACGACCCCGCGCGCCGCACAGCCACGTTCGCGGTGGCCAGCGGCGTGCGGCGCATCGCGGTGACACCGTAATGCGAGCCGCGTCCCGCACTCTGGCGATAACAGAGCTCGCCGCCGTCTTGCTCGTGTGCGGCACGCCTGGAGTAGCCCAGCAGTCGCCTCCCGCCTGGACGCACGGGGCGACCTGCTACGAAGTCTTCGTTCGCTCCTTTTACGACAGCAACGGCGACGGCATTGGCGACATTCCGGGACTCATCGCGAAGCTCGACTACATCAATGATGGCAATCCGCATAGCCATCGCAGCCTCGGCGCGCGCTGCATCTGGCTGATGCCGGTGGCGGAATCGCCTAGCTATCACGGCTACGACGTGACGGATTACTACCGCGTCGATCGTGAGTACGGGACGAACGAGGATTTCAAGCGGCTGGTCGCCGAGGCACACCATCGCGGCATCAAGGTGCTCGTCGACATGGTGCTCAACCACGTTTCGAGCGAGCACCCGTTGTTCCAGGCTGCGCTCCACGACACCACATCGCCGTATCGCGCATGGTTTCGCTGGTCACCGACCAAGCGCGAGGAGAAAGACTGGCGCGGCGAGGTCTGGCACCACTCGCCGGTGCGCGACGAGTATTACTACGGTCTGTTCTCGAGCGGCATGCCGGACCTGAACTACACGCACCCACCCGTCGTTGCGGAGGCGAAAAAAATCGCGCGATTTTGGCTGCAGGACATGGGAGTCGATGGATTCCGGCTCGATGCGGTCCCATACCTCGTCGAGGAGAATGGCCGGGTGAGCAACACCGCCGGGACGCATGCAGTGCTCCACGATTATGAAGCGTACGTTCACTCGGTGAAGCCGGACGCGTTCACGATCGGCGAGGTGTCGTACGGCAACGACATTCTGCTCGGCTACTATCCCGAGCAGCTCGACTCGTACTTTGCGTTCGAAGTGGCCGACAGCATCATCGCCGCGGTACGTGAGGGATCGGCCAAGGGACTTCTGTCGCCGGTGCTTCGTCTTCAGGGAGACGTCCCCACCGATCGCTGGTCTCCCTTCCTGCGCAATCACGACCAGCCGCGCACTCGCACGGAGCTCGGCGGCGACGTGGCGCGGGCGCGTGTCGCGTCGTTTCTCCTCCTCACGATGCCCGGCGTGCCGTTCGTGTACTATGGCGAAGAGATCGGCATGATCGGGGCGAAGCCCGACGAGCGGCTGCGCACGCCAATGCAGTGGACCCGCGCGCCGGGGGCGGGTTTCACACGCGGCAAACCCTGGGAGCGCCTAGCGGACGATTCGCTCACGACCACCGTCGAAGCGCAGGACCACGATCCTTCCTCGCTGCTCCAGCTGTACCGGCGACTCATCCATATGCGCGCTACCAACGACGCGCTTGCTACCGGGGAGCTCGTACCGCTAACCGCGAGTGACAATGCCGTTGCCGCGTACCTGCGCCGGGACGGCGCCCGCGCCGTGCTCGTCGTCGCGAATCTTTCGCGCGCCCCACTCCAGGGCGTATCGCTCACGTCGCGCGCGGATGCGCTTCGAGCCGGGCGCTGGACGCCCCGTGACATGCTCGATGGCGCCGCGGTCGCGGCACTGCGCGTGGAAGACGGTGGCCGGCTTCAAGGCTACGTGCCTCTCGCTAACTTGGCACCGCTCGAAGGCTACCTGATCGAGCTCTCAGCGCTGTCGGGCGTGCGCCGCTGACTTCGGCGGGAGTCGCGTCAGGCGAAGCTCGTCGACCAGTGCGGTGTTCTCGCGCCGATTCATGTTTTCGTCCAGCGGCGTGTACGTGAGCACCATCGTGTGCGCACCCGCTCCCAGCCGCACGCGTAGCACGTTGCTCCAGCCCCAATCGGACCACTGATTCGCGCCGCGCTGCGGCATCACGACAACGCCGGCCGTATCACCATCCATGAGCAGCGTGCGCACGGCGACCTTGTCTTCCGTGTTCACCGGCCCGCTTCCGTTCGCATAGCGCGCATCCACCGCATAAGTCCCTGTGCGCGGCACGTGTACCGGCACGGTGACGGTGACGTTATGGTCCCGGGTCAGGCGCACGTAGCCAGCACCGGTGTATCCTGCGCGCTCATGCTCGACGCCGGCTATGTTCGCCTTGAGTATCTGCTCGTCCGCTGCCGCGACGACGCGCACGGGCTCGCACAGGAATGACTCGTCGCCCACCGTGTTCACGGCGAGCACCTGATATTCCTGAAGTCCTTCGGCGCCTCGCACCGCGACACTGGTGTCGGTAGTGCGCGTCATGGCCCCACCGTTCCGGTAGACGACGTAGCGCACCGCACCCGGCACCGGCGACCACGTTAATGCGCCGCCACGCAGCGCCGCGTGCGGCGTTGCCGGAGCGAACCGGTTATCCACCAGGTGTACGACGGCTGCGGGCCAGCGCCCGTTCATCACGATATCAAGCGTATGCGCCCCGGTGAGCGCGGCCGAAATTTCGGCACGCTCGATGGTGCGGCCGTCGAGGCGTGCGGCGCGCACCGCGTCGCCGTAGCCGCGCACCGTGACGGCGAGCGTGGCGCCTCGGTACCGCAGATCGCGCAGCGTGCGATCGCCGCCGTACGACGGCGGCACCATCGGCCGGAAGGCGAGCCGCTCCGGCTCCAGCCGCATTCCGAACAACAGTCGGTATGTCCCCGCGAGCGTCCCCGCCACGCTCCAGAGCTGGCGGTCTGAGTTGAGAGCAGTTCCCTCATAGTGCCCCGTCGACGCGACGGTGTTCTCCTTGTTGGTCAGGAAGAGCGCCGCCGTGCGCGTCGCGTCGTCGAGGCCCCGCTGCACGGCGGCCGTGTTGCCACCTTCCGCCGCCGCCCACGTCCAATAGGCAGACACGAAGGGCCAGATCGTCGCATTGTGATAGAAACGCTCGCCCTGGATGTACGGCCAGAAAGTGGGTGTGCCGAAGTCGACGACTGGTGCGCTTTGGATGAGTGCTTCGCGCTGCTCGCGCGATGCCGCGCCAAAGATTGAAGAGAGCGCCTCGCCAAGGCCTTCCGCGCGCGGCGAGCGCGCGAGGTATGTGCGGCCGTAGCGGTACTGTCCGTACCATCCACGGTCGGGCTGCCAGAGGTACGAGGTCATGCCGGCCTGAATGCCGTCGGCGACGGAATCCCAACGCGCCGCTGGTTCGCCTAGAGCGCGTGCCATGTTCGCGAGCACTCGGTATGCGGCGTAGTGCACCGCGTTTGTGCTGAGGTTCTGCGAGCGGTAGATGTCGGACGGCTGCATCCACCGTGGGTAGCTTTGCTCGCGCCAGTCCATGAAAGACGACTCGCCATTGAACAACCCGGTTTCCCTGTCGCGCACAGCGTGAAGATCCGCCTCGGCCGACCTGCGCGTGATGTCGTACGACTGCCGGAGCCATGCACGGTCCCCCGTCGCCCCGTAGATCTCCCATGCTGCGAGCGCCCACACCATGCGGTCGGAAGAGATCGGCCACGAGCCTCCCGTCCCCGTGTCCTGGATAATGCGGCCCAACGAGTCGACTTTCGCGAACAGGCTCCGACGCGCCGCGGCGGGCGCGACGATCGCGAGCGACAGGATGGTGCTGAGGGAGACGTCGCGCGTCCACACTCCCTCCCACTTGGCGCCGGCGGAGAGAGCGCCGTCCGCACGCACCAGCTGCATGAGCTCTTCGAGCGACAGGCGGTACAGCGCATCCTGCAGCCGTTGCGAGGAGGACAGCCCCGGAAATCCGGCGAGGTCCAACTTCCGCGCCCAGAGCGCGCGGCCGTCCACCGCGCGCGGACGCGCGTACTCGGTGGGGATAGGCACCGTTCCCTGATAGATGCCCTTGCCGTCTGCGTCCATGAGCTCGAGCGCCGATCCCGCGCGCAGCGCCTCGTGGCTCCACGTCAGCGGCTCCGGCTCACCGATCACATAGACGTGCGGGAGCTCGCCGCGATGAATGCGCGCGCCCAATGGCGGATCGTAGTATCCCTTCTCCCGCAAGCTCCGCAGCACGTTGCGGAGATCCACACGGAAGGTCACGGCGGCGGTCCCGTCCTCGCTGCTCGCCGACTCCTCAGGTGTGGGTGGTGGCGGAGCACTCTCGACGCCGAACCGGTAGAGCGTGGTGACAAGGTGCCCGCCGCGCGGCCGGAGATAGATGGTGTGCTCCGTGCCCGGCGGGAACTCGTTCTCCGCCCCGTTGATGCTGAAGCGGAAGCGAACCTCGCGCGCCGCGCGTGGATAGCTCGACACGATCGTGTCGCGCGAGATTGCCACAGCCTGGAACTGTCCCTGCCGCACCGACGTGTCGGTGACGACGAAGGTCGGTGCTTGCCGCCCTGGCGTCTGCGCGTGCAGCAATGTGGGCACGCCCATGAGGAGGGCGCCTGTCACGACCGCGGCAGACGCGCGCGTACTCAGAGCCGTGTGCCCGCGTGGATGGCGATCGCCGAATTGGGCCCGAGCGTCAGGCTCACGGTACCCGTAGCGCCAGCAGTCACGCTCGTTCCCGCGCAGGACGTTCCATTCCTGCCGCCGCTCAGAAGGTCGCAGTAGGTACCGGCCGGAAGGCCCGTAGGGATCGTCGCGCTGACCATGCCGCTTTCCCGGTTAATCGCGACGAACCCTTTGTTGCCCCGCGAGAAAGCGATCGCGTTGGAGCCGTTATCCCACCAGTGATTCAGGTCAGTGCCGGCGACGACGCGGCGGAAGCCGACCATCCGCGCGATATACGGATCGCGATGCTCGCACACCCACTGCCCGATCGTTGCTGTCTCGAAGTTAGACGCGCACGTCACGCTGTTCGTCGCCCCGCTGGCGTCGGAGGGCGGGCCCATCTCGCGCCCACGCTGTGATGAGCGGTCGAAAGCATAGCTCGACATGATCGACGGATAGCCATAAGGCTCCGCCAGCATCCAGACGTTGGCCAAGCGATAGGCCATCCCATCCCGGTAGCTGATGCCGCTGTTGCGCTGGGTGTCGTGGTTTTCCAGAAAGACAACTGCCTTGTCGCCAGGGATCAGTCCCCACGCAAGAGGAGAGAACTGATTCCCCGACGGTCCATCCGGATTCAGCTGCGAAATGTGCTGGCCGGAGAGTGGGATGAACTTGTCGCCGACACCCTTGAAGATGAACTCGGTTATGTCCGCCGCCCCGCCGGAGCTGTAGCCGATTCCGAAATAGTCGCGCGGCCCGAGAGCCTCACCAAGTCCGCCGACTACCTCGAGAAAGAACCACGGGAGCGGACGTGCTTCGGCAGCCAAGGTCTGGTTGACCAGACCCACGATTCGATCCAGCTCCACCTGCTGGATATGTTTCGCGGCGTCGATCCGAAAGCCGGCGACACCGAGTCTCGCCAGCGAGATTAGATAATCCGCGATCTTCTGCCTGACGGATGGCAGTCCGGTATTCAGGTCGGGCAATCCGAACAGCTCGCAGTCCTGGACATTAGCCGCGCTCTGATAATTCGTGACCGTGCACGCCGGCAGATGGAAATCGCTCTGCGTGTACAAACCCGGATAGCTGTACTTCGTGTACGCGGTGCCGTTGCTGCCGATGCCGGGACTCGGCACGTTCGTCATGTGGTTGATCACCGCGTCGACGTAGATGTCGACACCGACCGCTTTGCACCGGCCAACCATGTTCACGAATTCGGCCCGTGTTCCCGAGCGGCTGCGATCAATGCTATAACTCACCGGCTGATAGCGCTCGCTCCATGTATGGCTATCCTGGATGCTGTGCTCCATCGGCGGCGAGACCTGCACAGCCTTGAACCCACTAGGTCCGAGCTCAGTTTCGCACTCGGACGCGATGTCGGTCCATTTCCACTCGAACAGGTGAACAAAGACATCGCCCGCCGCCGCGTGGCCGCTCGGGCGGTACGTTTGGGGCACCGACGGCCGCTCGCCGGGCCCCGGGTCAATGGTGCCGATTGGAGCCGTCGCGCCACCGGCGCAAGCTCCAAGCAGCGCGATGCCGAGCGCCGCTTTGGAGATTCGCCGCGACAACTGAGCGGCGCTCGCGATGATCAGTAGCCGGGGTTCTGCTTGACGTTGGGGTTGGCGGCCAGCTCGTTCGACGGGATTGGATAGAGGTCGTGGAACGTGGCTGTCACCTTCCCGTTGGGGTCGCCCCCCTTCCACTCCCAGATCCCGCCATCCGAGAACTGTCCGAAGCGAATGAGATCCTGCCGGCGGAATCCTTCCCACGTGAGCTCGCGCCCACGTTCGTCAATTATGAAGGGAAGCGTGAGCTCGACCGGGGTTATGTCGCCAGCGATGCTGCCGTAAGCCCGCTCACGAATCGCGTTCACGTAGCTGAGGGCAGTTGCCAGATTCCCACCACCGCCGCGGAGCACAGCCTCGGCGTAAATGAGATACGCGTCGGCCAGACGGAACATCGGAAAGTCTGTATCCGGGAACGTCAGGTTCGATCCTGCCACGCCACTGGACGTGACGTTGCGGTATTTCGGGAAACCATAGCCTTTGCTGAAATCACCGACTGAGCTGACAACCTTCGACTGACCGTTGGTGAAGATGATCGTAGCCCGACTGTCGCCCGCCGGTTCAGCGGCAAACCGGTCGGACACCGGCGAGCGGAGGCGCAATCCCGACCAGCCGCCGTCGATCCCGAAATTTGTCGGGTTCATGTTGCCACCAACCGCCGCGTGGACGAGGAAAGTCAATCCGCCCCACGTCCGTGTGCGCAGTCCATCCTGCGGGACGCTGAAAACCAGTTCCGCCGACGTGTTGTTGTCCGCGGAAAAGAGGTGTCGGTAATCGGGGTCGAGGGTGTATCCGGCGGCGATCACGGCATCGGCCGCCGTCCGTGCATCGGACCAGCGATCGGTACCGGTGTACACCTTCGCATTCAGGTAGAGGTGCGCCAGCAGCATATCGACGGCGGCCTGGCTCGCACGGCCGTAGTTGTCGCCGACGCTTTTCGCGGAGAGGAGTGGCCGAATCGCCTTCAGCTCCGTCTCGACGAAAGTGAACAGCTCAGTGCGCGTTGCCTGCTTGGGAAGGCTGGTAAGGTCGGTGTTTTCGTCCGTCAACGGGGCGTTACCGAACAAATCCGTGGCGTGCCAGTAGCTGAGCGCGCGGAGGAACCGCGCCTCAGCGCGATATCCTTGGATCTGCGCCTTGAGCGCGGGCGTCACCCCGCGACCGTCGAGCTTCGAGTCCGTCGTCTCGCGAAGGAACTGATTTGCGAGCGCGACCTGGTAGTAGATGCGCGAGTACATCGCGTTGACGAACGGATTGGATGCCGCCCAGGTCTGAGTGTTCAACTCGGGCAGCCCGATGTCGCCCCAACCGATGATCGTCTCGTCAGTCGGCAGCTGCTGGAGTTGCCAGTAGCCGCGCACATACTGCGAAAATCCTTCGTCTATCCCGGCGATGTCCGGATTGTTGTCGGGTCCATTCTGGCCGGTGACCACCAGCCCGGCGTACAGCTTGGCCAGGAACGAGCGATACGACGCCGGATCCTTGAAGATGTTGGCGCTCGTGATCGAGCTCTTTGGCTCGACGGTCAGATCGTTGCAAGCCGTGCTCACGGTAAGCAGGGCAGCCGCGGTCACGAGGCACTTCGTGGTTAGCCTGAACATGTATGTCTTCTCCCTTCTCATTGTCTGGTAGAACGGGTCGACCCCCCACCGGAAAGCGGAGCCGGTTCAGAATCCGAGCGAAAGCCCGGCGACGAACGTGCGCGCGCGCGGGTAGAGGTTATTGTCGATACCATTGATGCCCGCCGTCGGATCGACGCCGGAGTACTTCGTGCTCGTGAACACGTTCTGAATCGTCCCGAAGACGCGGGCTCCTTCGGCGAGCCCCAGCGCGTCCGACGTGCGCATCGGGCCAAAGGTGTAGCCGAGCGTCAGGTTGTCCATCCGCACGAACGAAGCATCCTCGACGTAGTGATCCGACAGATACTGCGGCGTTACGAACCCGGTCTGCAGCACTGACGCATGCATGTTGGTCGGCGCGTTCCCGAGCGTCAGGATATTGTAGTATCCAAGGTTCGACGCGACGTTGTTGTAGACGTAGTTGCCGAGATACGCGCGCAACGTAGCGCTCGCGTCGAAGCGTCTCCACGAAATGTTCGACGTGTGCCCGAGAATCCACTTTGGCGCCGGATTGTGGAACGGGCGCAGATCGCTGGAATTGATGATGCCATCCTTGTTCAGGTCCTCGTAGATCGGAACACCGGCCGTATCGCCAATCTGGTGGTACACGAGAAATGAATTGATCGGCTGGCCCGGCTGCAGGACCTGAATGTTCGTCCCCACGCCGCCAGCGATGCCACCCGTCAGCAGGCGCGTAATGCCCGGACGGTCGATGGTCAGCAACTTGTTGCGATTGGTCGAAGCGTTGAAATTCGCGTCCCACCTGAAGCCGCTTTCTGCACGATCGATGAGCAGCGCATTGAGCGACAGCTCGAATCCGCGGTTCTGCAGGCTACCGATGTTGGTGACGATGTGGTTGGAGAGCGCGACACCCGCGGCCGTAGGAACGTCGAAGAGAAGGTCGCTCGTCCTCTTAGTGTAGTAGTCCAGCGTACCGGTGATGCGATTTTCAAGGAAACCATAATCGAGACCGACATTCGTCGAGGTTGTGGTTTCCCACTTCAGGTTCGGGTCGATCGAGCCTGGACGGAGCGTGGTTACGAACTGGTTCCCGAGCTGCGCCTGGGCAGTCACCTGTCCATAGGTGTAGGCGAGATAGCTCAAATAGTTGCCTACCGACTGATTCCCGTTCCTCCCCCATGAAACGCGGAACTTCAGGTCGGAAAGAGGCGTGCGTCCCTTCAAGAAAGGATCATCGAGCACACGCCAAGCGAACGCCGCGGAGGGAAATGTTCCATACTGGTTGCCGATCGCGAACTTCGAGGACCCGTCACGGCGAACTGTCGCGGTGAACAGGTAGCGGTCCTTAATGGTCCAGTTCGCCCGTCCAAAGCCAGATAGGAGCCGCGTCTCGTCCACGTTGTAGAAGGGTCTCGGCTCGGCGGCGGTAGGGATGCCGTACAGGCCAAGGAGGTTGGAGCCGAGGCCGCTCACACTGAAGGAGGGGTAATCGCCTCGAAAGCGCTCGGCGGAGTACCCGGCGGTGATGTCGAACGAGCTCGCCAGCTGATCGAACCGCCGCACATACTTGGCAAACGCGTCGAACACAGTGTTCTGCTGCTCGGGAATGTTGCGGTAAATGTTACCCGGCGTGCTGCCGGTGAGTTGCGAGTAGAGCGTTGTCGGGGTAAAGGTGGTCCGGTCAGCGCGGATTACGTCGTAGCCGCCGCGCACCGTCGCCGTCAATCCGCTAAGGAACGGAAATTCGTACTCTCCCTCGACGTCGCCGACGCTTCGCAACGTTGTGCCCTGGTCCTGCACCAGGGCGAGGATGGCGAGTGGATTGTTCGGGACATTCGTGATCGGCGCGCCTCCGGCGCCGCGAAACTCGTAAAACGTCCCCGAGTCAGTGACAATCGGCTGCGTCGAGGGGAACGCGATCGCGTTCCCGAGGACGCCGGTCGGAGTGAAGGAGTCCTTGGTGCGCGATCCCTTGAGATTGCTGCGGACGTTCAGACGATCGAAGAGTCGATCGGCATAGTTGAACGACAGCGCCGCCCGTTGCGTCTTGGTCGCCTGTAGCACGCCGGATTGGCTGAGGTAGCCGAGACCGAGGCGGTAGCTCATTGCGTCCCGATGACCGGAGACACTGAGCGAGTGATCGAGTCCGCCCGCGTCATGCTCGATCGCCCCAAGCCAGTCGGTATTCGCGGTTCCGAGCATCGCCGACCGGTATGGCGCGTACTTAGCGACCGCAGCGCGGAATTGCGTCGCATCCACCAGAGCGGGCCCACCCGTCACCCGGGACGTGGAGACAGACCCGTTGTACGAAAAGCTGGGCCCTGTCGACCCAGAGTTCGTCGTGATGATGACCACCCCATTCGCGCCGCGGGAGCCGTAGATCGCCGTCGACGACGCGTCCTTGAGCACCGTGATCGTCGAGATGTCTCTGGGATTGAGGAAGTTCAGCGGGTTACGTCCGGCCGATGCGCCGCCGCCCACCTGCAGCGGTACGCCGTCGACCACGTAGAGCGGATCGTTCGACGCGCCATAGGCGCCCGTCGACGTGCCGCCGCGAATCCTGATCGTGATCCCGCCGCCAGGCTCGTTGTTGTCGACCACCTGCACCCCGGGCACCTTGGCCCGGATCAGTTCCTCCGGACTCACGACGCGGCCGGTGTTGAAGTCACGTTCAGTAGTGGTCGAGACTGAGCCCGTAAGGTCTCTTGCCCTGGTGGTGCCGTAACCAATGGAAACCACGTCGCGGAGCACCTGAGCGCTGGGGGTCAGCTGGAAGTCCCGGGTCGTGACTCCACCGCCCGTGACGACGACGCCGTTCGCCGAGTCGGGGCTGAAGCCGATGCGCCGAACGCGCAGCCTGTAGGTGCCAGGATCCAACACTATCGTGTAGCGCCCGTCGTCACCCGTGACGCCGCCCAGGGCGTTCCCGACGACAACAACCTGCACCCTCGAGATGGGCCGGCCTCCGTCAGCTGTCGTCACCGAGCCCGTGATCGTCCCGGACTGCGCTCCAACTGCACCGTTCGCGGCCAGGGTTGCGAGCAGACTAACGAATGTTTTTCGCCACATCATGCCTCCACAGGTACAGGGACAGGGCAGCTTACCGTGACTCACCGGTCTTGCTGCACTTCAAGAACATCCTCAAGAAAACCTTTCGTACGGCGATCATCGGTTATCAACTAGCGTCCTACGGCGCGGCGATAATATAAGACGGGGTCACGAAAAACCAACAGTACATATAGAGCAGACTCAGGGAAAACCCAGCATAACCCACTCGATTTCCACCTTTGGATCCCTCGCGCCCGAGGGGCGCAGAGAAAGCTGAACGCGTTCGATTTCAGCTGGCCGGATTCTGTCCTCCATACCTCCGCGGCCACTCGGAGCACTCACCCAGTAGTTCCATTCGCCGGGGAATCCTTCGGGAAGCATCGCGCTTTTGGCGGACGCGAAGTCGGCCAGCCGGATCGTTCGCTCAGTCCAGGCGGTATCTCCTCTCACCTCGGCGCTCCAGCTCGTGCCGTCGCGCTCGACAAGGGTGAGCTGCACTGCGTCGCCGCGGCTCCCGAAGCGTAGCCGGATACGCACGTTCGTCGCTTGCCTGACGGCGTCGCCGCGGGCGGCGATCCTGTCATCGACCACCCGGGACGCCGTGTAGTCGTTTGGACCGCGCCCATTGAAGCGCGGCAGCTCAAAATGAAACACCGGCTCGCCGTTCGCCGGGGACGTCAGGAGGCGATAAATCCCCGCCCGCCCGCCATCTCCGATTCGGGAGAAGGTGAGAGCGGCCATGTCCTCGCGCGCACTGAACAGCCGCACCGGCGTTGACTGTGCGACCACTGCTCCCTGCCAGAACTCGTGCCCGGCATAGTTCCACTCCCACGGCCGGTTGCGCACGCGTTCGGGGAAGGTCGTCGCGGCTCCTCGTGCCACGACCGTGATCGCGTACTCGAACGGTCCAACCCCCACTGATTCCGCCGGCACCGACGCCACGAAGCGGTACCCGCCCGACGAGCTCATAGCGTAACGGCGGAAGACACGCTGGTCGCGCCGGCGCAGCGACAGCACCACCGAGTCCGGAGCGGTCGCGTCAACAATGCGAGCCGCGATCTCGATCGTACCGCCGGCGATGTATTCCGCCGGGCCCTCGACCGTCACTGCCACGGGCAGGGTATCACCACGCGGCGCATGGTATTCGCGCATCCCCAGGGCGCCGACGAAGGCAGGAAGTGTGCTGCCGCCGACCGCCGCGCTCTGCCCGAGGAGATAGACCCCCGGACTGACGATGAAGCCGCCATCGGTTGCGTCGGTCGCTGCCGGTCCGGCCGTGTCGCCGGCGATTCGCATAACAGTGAACGACGGACCCAGGTCCGGCAGCGCGACCCGCATCGGCCAGGCCCGCCAGATCGCGCGCGTGACGATCTTGTCCACGCTGGGCATCTCGAATGGGTCGCGCACCGGTACGGCATCGGGATAGACCTCGAGTCGCCAGACGCCGCGCCTGATCCGATCGAGGAAGTAGGTACCCTCGCCAGCGTAGGTGACCACTGGAGACGAGCCGTATCCGGCGACGCGCATCAGCTGCGCGGGGTGCGGCGGCGCGACCTTGGTCGTGCCGGCATTGAGGTAGGCGTCGGTCGCCGCCAGCGTGGCGGAGTTCTCGTCGTAGCTCACGCGAAAGTCGCCGAACGAGCGGTTGCCCGGATACGGGCCGAACGCCTGTCCCCGAGGGAGCCGGCGCATCGCCTCGGCGGCGATCACCGCGCTCATTGCCTTACGAGGGGTGTAGACCAGGTTCAGGTAGTGCGTCTGCCACCCGAGGTTGCGCGAGGCGGTGCCAAGCATGTCGTACGCGAACATGGCGGCGAATTGCGTACCGACCGAGCGCATCGTCCGCACCATCGCAGGGTACATGTACCCGGTCCGCAGATCTGGCGAATCGAACTCGTAGACAATCCTCGGCAGGTGCGCGATGCGCGGGTCGCGCATCTTCTCGTAATCGTCGAGAGTGCGGAGGTAGTTCCCCCGAAGCTCGTGGCCCGAGTTGAGACCGGTCGGATACCAGCCGAAGGTTACTCCCTGCACCGATGACTTGCTGATCGCATCGGCAATCGCGAAGTCCTGGCTCAGGTTGTGGAAGAGGATTGCCTTCGAGCCGGTGCTCCGCACCGCGTTGGCGAGTGCATTGATGTAAGCCACCGACCCGGCGACGTCGGCGCTGTGGTGCGTCGGCTCGTTGATCGTCTCGATGAAGAGGATCGATGGCTCGTCCTTTAGTGCGATGCCGGTGTAAGGGTTTACGTGCCGTAGCAGCTGCTGGGTGTAGTTGACCTGCGCTGAGATCGCGGCGGCATTGGTGCCGAGCTCGGACTTCTTGTAAAAATTGGAGAAGCCGGGTAGGGTCGTGTCTTGCAGCGCGTCGGGCCATGTGCTCTCGTACGTCGTGATCGGCGTGAGGAGCACGTATATCCCGCGCTCGCGCGCGCGGGCGATGAGATAGTCCGCGAGATCGAGGTGATCGTTTACGATGAGATTGCCGGCGTGGTCGCTGTTCTCCCAGTCGCCCCAGAGACAGACGCGGAGAGCGTCCCATCCCATGCGGGCGAAGTGCGCCATGTCTTCATCGATCATTTTCTTTCGGTCGAGGCCGAGGTAGCCGGCCGCGCGGTAGTCCGACGCCGAGGGGAGGGTGTAGTTGGCGCCAAAAAGGGCGACCTCCCTTCCGGTATCCTTCCACCGGATGATGCCACCGTCAATGTATACGGACCGCGGTTGCTGGCTCGGGGGTGATGAGGACTGTTGAGCGACTGACGGCGCGGTGACGAGTGTGGCAGCTAGTATCGCTAGAAACCACTGCATGGAATCCTCTCCTGCTTTTTATCCAGCTCTTTCCAGAGTCTGCAGACATTCCGATCGGCGGGCCAGCCTGCCAGAGTTTAAATCGCCCCCCATCAGTTTGGGCGTTAACGAGTTGCTATATTCTTTTCATTGGGTCTGCGCAAACTAAATCCCTTCGACATTGACGGTCATCGTCTGGGTGCGTTCGTGCACTCTGGGAATGTGAGTTCCTCGGCGCCAGCAATTACTGGCAACCGAGATGGCTCATCGATCGACAATGTTCAAATGGGCGGTGGCTCGACGCTCACGTCGAGGACGGCGAGGAGTTCGTTCGCCAGCACATGATCCACCGAAAGGAGCACCTGGCCGCTCGCAAACATCGCCGCGTCGCATCTGCTGGCGTTCAGCAAACTCACTTTGGCGGCGTGACTCCTGAAAGCCTCTCACTCCGAAGGGACGATGGATTGCCGGTGAACTCGGCGCGTTACGGCGTGGAGATAGAGTCGGTCGGGCTCACTTCAAATGAGGGCGACTGGGTGACGACGAAACGAGCGGACGAGGAACGTGGACGGGGATTGCTGCGAGCCGTGGGCCGCGCGTTATCGCTCAGCGCACTGCTCACGAGCGCTGGCTTCGCACAGCAATCGAGCGAAATCGCGATCGATGCGACCCTGCAGCCGGCGCCCGCGGAGACCGGATTTTTACGCTTCGGCTCGGCGCGGTCGCCAGAGGGGCACACCATCGAGGCGACGAGCCGCTACCTGACGCGTGATGGAAAGCCCTGGCTTCCGGTGATGGGCGAGTTCCATTTCTCGCGCTATCCGGAAGCTGAGTGGGAAGAGGAGCTGGAGAAGATGAAGGCCGGCGGGGTGAGCATCGTCGCCAGTTACGTAATCTGGATATATCACGAGGAAGTGGAAGGGAAGTTCGACTGGACTGGCCAGCGCAACTTGCGGCACTTCGTCGAGTTGTGCGCGAAGCATGGTCTGCTCTTCTACGCTCGCATCGGTCCGTGGGCGCACGGGGAGAATCGCAACGGCGGCTTCCCGGATTGGCTGGTGGCGCGCGTCGGGGCGCGGGCGCGCAGCGACGATTCCACCTACCTCGCATACGTCTCCCGTTTTTACAGCGAGATCGGACGACAGCTTTACGGTGAGCTCTGGAAGGATGGCGGACCGGTGATCGGTGTCCAGCTGGAAAACGAGTACAACGCGGCGGGTGCGGGCAAGGGTGCCGGCCACATCCTTCGGCTCAAGACGATGGCGCGCGAGGCCGGGCTCGACGTCCCGCTCTACTCCGTGACGGGATGGGACAACGCGATCTGGCCGCCGGCAGAGGTGATCCCGATGTTCGGCGGCTATCCGGACATGCCATGGGATGCGTCGATCACGACGCTTCCCCCGAACGAGGTCTTTGCGTTTCGCTTCGACAACCGCGCGAACGGCGGATTCCCGGCGCGCTGGCCGAACGGAACGCAAAGTGAAACTGCGCAGGAAGCGCTTACGCGCTACCCGTTCCTCGGCGCCGAGTACGGCGGAGCGATTCAGGTCACATACCATCGGCGGCCGCGCATCGACCCGGACGACATCGCCGCGATGCTCCCGGTACAGCTCGGATCCGGAGTGAACCTGTACGGCTACTACATGTTTCACGGCGGCGCCAACCTGCATGGTGCGCTGAGCACGCTGCAGGAGTCCCAGCGCACCGGTTATCCGACCGACGTCCCGGTGATCTCGTACGACTTCCAGGCACCCCTCTCGCAATATGGCGAGATGCGCGAGACGTTCCGTCGGATCAAGCCGGTGCACTACTTTCTCCGGGCGTTCGGCGCCGAGCTGGCGCCGATGGCGGTGCACCCTCCCTCGGTAATACCGGCTGCGCTCGGGGACTTCGTGACGCCGCGCCTGTCGGCTCGCACCCTCGGTGACAGCGGCTACATCTTCTTCAACAACTACGTCCGCGGCCACCACATGTCGGGCCACACGCTTCGTGTCGCCCTTCATCTCCCGGGCGAGACCGTCCAGGTGCCAGGCGTGCCCATCGAGGTACCATCCGGAACGTACGGGATCTGGCCCGTCAACGCCCACACTGGTAACGCATTGCTGAAGTACAGCACCTCTCAACTCGTGACACGCGTTTCCGGGGATGTGCCGCTTTATGTGTTCTTCGCCATACCCGGCGTCGCTCCCGAGTTCGCGTTCGACACCGCCGGCAATCTTCGCGTTGACGCGCCTGGCGCTCGCGTCGTGCGGGACGGTGGACGGATAATCGTTCGCCAGCTCCGGGCAGGTACCGGGGTCGCGCTCACCGTCCACGCCGACGGCAAGCGTGCGCGAATCGTGTTGCTCACACGTGAGCAGGCGGGGAATCTCTGGACGACGCGTGTGGGCGATACTGATCTGCTGCTTCTCTCGCCCGAGGAGGTGTTTTTCTCCGGGAGCACGATCCACCTCCGGGCCAAGGGGTCACCGATCTTCTCGCTATCGACGTATCCAGCTCTTCCAGGCATGGCTCGTGGAGCGACAACACGCCTTCGCCGGGAAGGTCGGGATGGTCTCTTCACACGATATTCGGCCACATTTCCGGCGCATCGCATTTCGCTCGACGTGCGCAAGGTGCGAAACGCCGCGGTGGTCCCCCCGGTCAAGAGGATGAATGCCGTCACCTGGCGAAAGGAAGAGATCGCGCTCGCGCCCAGTGACTCCGCGTTCGACCAGGCTGCGCTTTGGCGCATCGGGCTGAAACCCGAGGCGTTCGACGGGCTCAGCAACATCTTCTTGGAAATCGACTACGTCGGTGACGTAGCAGGGCTCTATTCCGGACACGAGCTGCTGGACGACGACTTCTTCAAAGGAACGACTTGGCGCGTCGGATTGCGGCGGATGGCGTCCGCGCTCGCGCGGGGACCGCTCGAGCTGCGCGTGCTCCCACTCCGGAGCGATGCTCCGATCTTCCTTCAGGGTCATAGGCCGCGTTTCTCAGCGGCGGGTCAAGTGGCGGAAGTATCGGGAATCAGCGTCATCCCGGAGTACGAGCTCGTGTTAGACATAGCAGCGCGACGTCCGTGACTGTCGTCTAGGCGTAGAAAAGGCGAGACACGATCAGGCGCCACAGGTGGGTGTGCCGTCAACTCGGCCGAAGTCGATGAACCCCCGTTTCGGATCGGTCGAGAGCAGCTGCACCTCGATCTCGTCTCCCACGTCCGCGCCCTGCTGCCCGCGGACCAACATTCCTTCGACCGGAGGATCCACGATGCGGACGAAAGTACCGTTCGGTTTGTTGCCCGTGACTATCGCCTTGAACCGCTTGCCAATCCACTTGCTGAACAGAAGCGCGGCGGCAACCTTCCGCACGTCGCGCTCGACTTTGCGCGCCGCGTCTTCTTTCAACGTGCAGTTGCGCGCGATTGCCGTGAGCTCGTTGTCGCTATAGGGTGGGAGAGCGCCGGCCACCACCGCCTTGAGGATGCGCTGCGTCACGAGATCCGCGTACCGCCGGTTGGGCGCCGTCGAGTGCGTGTAGTCCTGCACCGCGAGTCCGAAATGCCCGGGCTCGACCACTCCCGGTCGATCGAGGATGTATTCGCCCGGTCCGAGTAGCTTCACTATCGCCAGCGACAGGTCCGGAAAGTGATCCGGATCGGCCGCTCTTCGCTCCAACATGAAGTTGTGGAGCGCCATCACGTCGGGCTCTGGTGGGAGCGTTTTTCCGAATTGCTTGGCCAAGTCGACAATCCTCGCCCACCGTTCCGGACTGCGCACGACTCTTCTGATGGAAGACACGCCTCGCCCCTCGAGAAACCGCGCGACTGACCCGTTTGCCGCAATCATGAAGTCCTCAATGAGATCGGTTGCGCTGTTCTTCTCCGCCTTCTCGATCCCCGTGACCTCCCCATCGTGCGATACCGCGCGCGCTTCGACCGTGTCAATTTCGAGCGCGCCGTTGTCGAGTCTCGTCTTGCGAAGGGCGGCCGCGATCTGAGCCTGAAGGCGTAGCTGCGCCTCAAGCCCCGGAATTTTTCGCACGTTCTCCGGGATGGGCGACGCCGAGTCGAGCCAGTCGCCCACGGCCGTGTACGTGAGCTGTGCCTTGTTGCGCACCAATGCGCGATAAACCTCCGCCGATCGCACCGTCCCATCTGATCCGACAACCATGTCGATGACGATCGATTTCCTGTCGGCCCCCTCGAACAGCGATGTCGCTCCCGTAGAGAGCTCGTTCGGAATCATCGGGAACACCACCGCACCGGTGTAAACCGTCGTCGTCTGCGCCGCCGCGCGGGCATCGATCGCGGATCCCTTAGGCACCTTCGCATCGACGTCCGCGATCGCGATCAACAGCCGCGATTCGCCCTCGCCCTGAGCGTCGGCGAATTCGATCTGATCGAGATCACGGGTGTCGTCATTGTCGATCGACGACCACAACACCTCTCTCATGTCCCGTAAACTGCCGGTGTCCGGATCTTTCGCGAGATCGCGTAGTTC
>JALYYH010000266.1 GCA_030946665.1 Gemmatimonadota bacterium | reverse complement strand
CTCTCAGGCGTGCGCTTGGCGCGCTCAACCTCACCACGCTGGGCATCGGCGCGATCATCGGCGCTGGCATTTTCGTGCTGACGGGCACCGCCGCCGCAAAGTTTGCGGGACCGGCAATCGTGCTGTCCTTCATTGTGTCAGGATTTGGATGCCTTTTCGCCGGTCTCTGCTATGCGGAGTTCGCGAGCATGATTCCGATCGCCGGAAGCGCATACACGTATGGCTATGCGACCCTTGGTGAGTTCGTCGCCTGGATCATCGGTTGGGACCTGATCCTCGAGTATCTGTTCGGCGCGTCAACCGTGGCGGTGGGCTGGTCTGGCTACTTCACGGCGTTCATGCAGCAGCTGGGAATAACAATGCCGACGGCGTTCACAAGCTCGCCGTACTACTACGCCGACGCGAACGAATTCGATCCGGTTACGAAAGTGCTTCTCCATCCGGCCGGCTTCTCGCACACAGGTGCGATCGTCAATCTGCCAGCGATCGTCTTGATCGCCCTCATGTCGACGCTTCTCGTGATCGGCATCAAGGAATCCGCGCGCTTCAACAATTTCATCGTGATCCTCAAGCTCGCGATCGTTCTCCTTGTGATCGGGTTCGGCTTCATGTACGTGAACCAGGCGAACTGGCACCCGTTCATTCCACCCAATACCGGCGAGTACGGGCATTACGGCTGGAGCGGTATTGTGCGAGGGGCGGCAGTAGTGTTCTTCGCTTACATAGGATTTGATGCCGTGTCGACCGCGGCACAGGAGGCAAAGAATCCACAGCGAGATATGCCGATAGGAATTCTCGGTTCGCTGGCCATATGCACTGTACTGTACATACTGATGTCGCTCGTGATGACCGGCTTGGCCCACTACACAGAGCTCGATGTTCCTCACCCGGTTTTCGTCGCCATCGAAAAGGCAGGCCCGGCGCTCGCCTGGCTTGGTGGGATCATCAACATCGGCGCGATCGCAGGACTTGCCTCCGTTGTTCTTGTGATGCTTATGGCACAGCCGCGCATCTTCTATTCGATGGCCAGAGACGGATTGCTTCCGCCCGTTTTTGGAAAGGTTCATCCGCGATTCAAGACACCGTACATCACGACGATCCTCACCGGCATCGTCGCGGCCGTCGTGGCTGGACTTTTCCCGATCGGCCTGCTCGGGGAGCTGGTCTCCATCGGAACACTGCTGGCGTTCGTCATAGTTTGCGGTGGCATCATTATGCTGCGCTATAAGGCGCCGAATCTGGCTCGTCCGTTCCGCACGCCACTCGTGCCGATGGTTCCGATTCTCGGAATCCTGATCTGCGGCTACATGATGACGAGCCTGCCGTGGGCGACGTGGGAGCGGCTCATTGTCTGGATGGCCATCGGACTGGCGATCTACTTCCTGTACAGCAGATCGCACTCGAGACTGGCCCGCGCGGAAGGCAGTGCTTGACCTTCTAAGCGTCCCCCAGCACCGACGGGAGTCGATCGAGCGTCTCGCGCAGGAGCTTCGCGCGGGACGCTCTGTCGCAATATCCACCCACATAAACGCCGACGGAGACGGTTGCGGATCAGAGACCGCGCTCTCGCGTCTGCTCGGCCAGATGGGGGTCCGCTCACGCATCGTTAATCCAACGCCGTGGCCGGAGATGTACAAGTTTCTCCTCGGCGACGACGTGCGTGATGCCAGCGATCTCGGCGCAAAGGCGCTGAAGGACGCCGATGTTCTCATCGTACTCGACATCTCGGATGTCAAGCGGCTCGGCGCTCTGGCAGAGACGGTGCGCCGCCTGCAAGTTCCCAAGCTGGTGATCGACCACCACCTGCCGAGCGACGAGCCGCCCAGCACGCTGATGGTTGCGGACACGACAGCGTGTGCAACCGGCGAACTGATCTACGATTTCGCGGCCTGCCTCGGGCTGGAAATTACTCCCGACATTGCGCGCGCTCTTTACGTGGCGCTCCTCACCGACACCGGCGGATTTCGCTTCAGCAATACCACGGCGCGATGCCTGAGCATCGCCGGTCAGCTCATTGCGTCTGGCGTCGAACCCGAAGAGATGTATGGACGGCTGTACGCCTCCATGCCGGTGGGCCGACTCCATCTGCTGCGCGATGCGCTGGCAACGCTGGAGGTGGACCCGGAGTACGGCATCTCGTGGATCTCCGTCGCGGCAGGAGCGGCAGAGGAATACGGCCTCAAATCAGAGGACCTGGAAGGAATCGCCGAGCACCCCCGATCGATTGGAGGAACGAGGCTGGCGCTTTTCTTTCGCGACCTCGGTCACGAGAAGGTGAAGGTGTCATTCCGCAGCACGGGGGATGTCGACGTGAACAAGTTCGCCAAAATGTTTGGTGGTGGCGGACATGCGAGGGCGGCTGGCGCGCTGATCGATGGCAATCTCGAACCTGTTAGGCACAAGGTCGTCGCGGCGGCGCGCGAGTTCCTGCGGGCAGAAGACAAGGAAGGGGTGGCATAAGCCGCGCACCCATCTAACTTGCGCTCATGAGCGTTCTCCGACGCAAACGCGCCCGGACACAGGCCGATGTCGAGCATTACATTCTCTCCATCCTCGGAATCGAGGAGTGCGCGCTCGAGCTGCGGATCACCGAGTCGCGGGCAGTGTTGCCGACAGTAGACAACACGCGATGAGCGCCAACCTCCAGGACCGCATTACCGACGCGCTCTCTCGCGTCCGCAACAACCGCGTCGGCGCCAACGTGATCGAAGCGGAGATGATTAGCGACATCGCAACAACGACTGAGGGACGCGTGCGGCTCACTTTGTTCCTGGCTCCGGATGACAACGCGACAGTCGTACGCGAGGTGCGACATGCCCTCCAGCAGGTCGAAGGTGTCACTGACGTCCGGGTTGACGTGAAGGACGCGTCTCAGGCGAACACGACGACCCCTCGGCCCGCCCAGCAGCCGGCACCGAAGGCAGCGCCGCCCGCCGCCCCACCCAGGGCGGCGGCTTCCCGTGCGCTGCCTGTAATGGGCCAGGAGCCACAGTCACAGCGCGCCGCTGTGCCAGCTCCCACACCGGTCGCCTACCCCCACCTCGGGAACATCGTCGCTATCTCCAGTGGGAAGGGTGGGGTCGGCAAATCCACTGTGGCTACCAACCTTGCTGTCGCGCTCGCGCAACGGGGCGCGCGAGTCGGCCTGATGGACGCCGACATCTACGGACCGAACATTCCGCGCATGATGGGCGTCAACGCAGCACCGCCGGTGGAGAACGAAAAGATCATCCCGCTTCAGGCGCACGGCGTCAAAATCATGAGTCTGGGCTTCATGATCGAGCGCGATCAGCCGGCCATCTGGCGCGGGCCGATCATCATGAAGATCATCACCCAGTTTTTGCGCGACGTGCAGTGGGGAGAGCTCGACTATTTTCTCGTCGACATGCCGCCGGGTACCGGAGACGCCCAGCTCTCACTCGTTCAGGCGACGATGGTCCACGGAGCAATCATCGTGACCACGCCGCAGGAAGTGGCATCGGGTGATGCGTTGCGCGGCGCGAAGATGTTTCAACGCGTCGCGGTGCCGGTTCTTGGGGTGGTCGAGAACATGAGCTATTTCATTTGTCCCCACTGCGAGGAGAGACATCGCATCTTCGGCTGTGGCGGTGGCAAGCGACTCGCCGACGAGCTCGATGTCCCGTTACTCGGCGAAATCCCATTCTTTCCGGCAGTTCTGTCGGGAGGGGATCGCGGCGAGCCAATAGTCGTGGGCCAACCAGCTACTCCCGCTGCGAAGGCGCTACTCGATCTTGCCGGACGGCTCAGCGGGCTGCTCGCCGGTAGCGATGCGGCCGGCGTAAACGCTGCCCTTCCTTGACGCGATGGATCCGGTCCCCTGGTGCATCTCCGAATTGAGCTCGCCACCGACGAGGATGACAACCGACACGACGTACATCCAGCTAAGCAGCACCATTACCGCCCCGATAGCGCCATAGGCCTTATTGGTGGGAAAGTGCTGCACGTAAACCCTGAAGAGGAGCGTGGCAACCACGAAGAGGAGCGCCGCCACCGCTGATCCGACCAGGATGTGCCGCTTGTCCTGCTTCACGAAAGGAAGCAGCCAGTACATCAAATAGAAGAACGCGACGAGCAGCGCGATCGCCAGCGGGAATTGCATGACCGCCCACACCGTTACCGCCATCCCCTCCATTCCAAGCTGGGTCTGTGCGTAGTGCACAATTGTGTCGCCGGCGAGGAGAATGGCGGTGACCAGAGTGATGATGATCGCCCATCCGACGAGAACAGCCACGGCGAGGAGACGCTTTTTCCACCAGGGCCGCTCGTCCTCGCCATCGTACGCGGTGTCGAGCGCATCCATGAACGTCGTGAAGATGTTCGACCCCGACCACGCAGCGAGCACCGCGCCTATCGATATCAATCCCGGCGCGTTTGTGGCGAAGACGACATCGTTGATGACTTTCGATAGCAGGCTCAGAGCGTCGGGTGGAGCTACTGTGGAAAGCCGCGCGAGTAGATCAGAGACGATCTTCCGCTTGTCGCCGAGGAGGCTGAGCATCGGCGCGATGAAAAGCAACAGCGGGAAGAGCGAGAAGAAAAAGTTGTAGGCGACCTGCGCGGCGACGCCGAGGACGTTGTCCTCATTCGTTTCCGTGATGGTTTTCTTGATCAGCTCGCCAACGCGATAGCCCAGGATCACCATGCGAACCTGCGGCGGCAAGCCGCAGGCCACGGGCGGTCAGTTTAAACTGCCAGTGCGCTTTTCTTCGTCGACCTCGACCGCCACCAGGAGAGAATCACCGCGCCGAATCCGGTCGCGACGGCGACCAGTGTCACCGAAAACGCCAGCACGCGCAATATTGACCCCAGGATCGGGAACCAGGTGAAGGCCGCGGCGATGATCCAGAGCGCGCTGAACGCGAGGATGCCGGTGAAGAGATACTGGAGCTCCTCTCCAGCTGGGGTTTCGCTCCGCGACTTCCTGGAGAGGGCAATTCCAGCGACGTGCGCGACTGCCAGGAATCCAAGGATCGCGACGCCAGCGACCGCGACGAGGAAAGCCGCAACGCCGAAGGGGATGAAGAAGATCCCGATGATGGTGATCGCCATCGCGATACACAGCGCGACCACGGCCGGCACCGTCGCGAGTCCGGCCAGGACGCCTGTAAAGAGCGATCGTCCGGTCTCATTGGTCACGACTTCCACTGTACGCGTGAAATAGTCACGCATGTAGAAGAGAACGAATGCGCCGACGAGAAGCAGAACCACGAGCCACGCCACGGCGGATACGAGCGATCCAATGGTCGTACGGGGCCGCCCGCCAAAGCTGACGGTGGACCTGTTGTGAGTGGTGCCAACGTCCTTGATCACACCGAGGATCGAGCCGCCCTCGTTGCGGACGTGACCCATCAGAGCGACGGCTCCGCCGCGTACCCGCCCGCCCTCGTGCACGATCACGTCGCCGAGGATCGCTGTCGCGGCACCGTCGACGTTTCCGTACACGTCGAGATTTCCACGAATCACCATCACTGAACCGGAGGTTGTCGTTCCGGCCGGCACCACCAGATCGCCGGTGGTCACCTGTGCATACTTCGTGAGCCCTTGCAGCTGTTGGGCGGACGCATCCGGCGCGGAGATTGTCGCAATCAAGAATGAGGCTCCGAGCAGGATCGATTTCATTACGCCGCCTTTCGCTTGGCGACGTGGGCCGCGGTCCGAATGGCCGCGTAGCCGCCGAACAGTCCGACGGCGAGCGTCAGATAGAGGAGAGCTGATTCGATTGCGCCGGCCTGCAGGAAAGCGATGGTTTCGGGCCCGAGGACAACTGCACCGACCTGTGTCCCGACAGCTGCGATTGCGAAGGCGTACTGGCTCGCTGCGGCACTGAGGATGGCGGTGAGGAGATCGATCTCGAAGAACATGAACGCCGCAGCGGCTATGAGCCCCACACCGACAACGGCCTTGCCCGCCCCGCGCACGACGCTGACATTGCGACGCGGAACGACCGCCTGCTGTCCGCCCTGGTGCAACTCCAGGTGCCTGGAGGCGAGTACAGGAGCAACTTCCCGAGCGGGCTGCAGACGGTCTATTCTGGTTATCACGCGATCGGCGAAGTCCCGGGATGGCGACAAATACGGCAGTCGCTGCAGCTCTGCCGCTATGGGAACGAAGTCTTCGGGGAAGTCGTGCTCGATCATGGGTTCCTCACGTGTAAGCTTTACGGGGTCTGAACGGGGGAAGTTTCAGCCTTTTCGAGTGAATTTTGCTTGCAAAAACAGGAGTCATCGGAGGTCTCCCAGGTGTTCCCTGAGCTCCTGCCGGGCCCGGTGGATGTAGGTCTTCACCGTGCCGAGGGGCAGCTTCACGATCTCGGCGATCTCGTCGTAGGAGTAGTCCTCCACGTGCCGCAGAATGATGCAAGCACGGTACTCCGGACGAAGTTTCGCGATTGCCCTCTCGATCTCCGCACCCAGCTCGCGGGATTCGAGCTCTTCGAGCGGGGATTCTCCGCCGCTCGTCACCGTCACGGCTGTCGCCCGCGCCCGCTCGGCCGTCACGGCATCGGGTGATCCTTCGATGCTTATTGTGTCCACCTGTCGCCGGCGCAGGTGATCGATTGTGATGTTGTTGGCGATCTTGAACAGCCAGCTGGAGAACTTGAACTCCGGGCGGTACCGATCGATGTTGTTGAGGACCTTGATGAAGGTTTCCTGCGCCAGGTCTTCGGCGGTCTCG
>JALYYH010000264.1 GCA_030946665.1 Gemmatimonadota bacterium | reverse complement strand
GTGATCCCCCACCGTCACCTCTCCCTTCACTCCTTCGACGATCGTATCATCTCCGATCAGCGAGTTGCGCAGCACCGATTTCGTCAGCTTGGCGTTGGAGCCGACGATCGAGTGGCTGATCTCTACGCCTTCCAGCACCGAGCCGGCCCCAATGGAGACGTTGGGCCCGACCGTCGACTTCCTCAGCGTAACGTTGTCCTCGATGTAGACTGGATCGATGATGGTTGAGTCGTCGACGTTCTTCGGCCCGCGAGCGCGTCCGCGGGCGAGCATCGCCTGATTCGTCTCGATCATCGTCTCGATCTTGCCGGCGTCGTACCAGCCTTCCACATCGATGACTCTGATTTTCGCGCCCTTGTCGATCATGTACTGGAACGCATCGGTCAGGAAATACTCACCCTGATTTTTTGGCTGCTCCAGGACGTGCTCGATGCCCTCATACAGCAGCTTCCAGTTCTTGATGTAATAGAGCCCGATGTTCGCCCGTTTCGATATCGGAGTCTTCGGCTTCTCGACGATCTTCGTCATGTTGCCGTCCTTGTCAGCGACGACGACGCCGAATCGCTGGTAGTCCTCAACTTCCTTGACCCAGATGATTCCGTCGGCATCGACGCTCTTCACTTTGGAGAGATCGGCGTCGAAGATCGTGTCGACGAAGATTATGAGGACCGGCTGATCGACGTACTTCTTCGCCAGGGCCACCGCGCCAGCGGTTCCATCCTGCACCTTCTGCTCGACGAAGACCGAGGGAACGTCGATCTCCGAGCGCGCGAACTCCTCGACCTTTTCCTTGAGGTGGCCGGTGATGTAGATGATCTGCTCGATGTTGCCGAGCTTCTTCAGTTCGTCGAGCACGTAAGACATCACTGGCTTGCCCGCCACCTTCATCATCGGCTTGGGCGTCAGGTGTGTGTGTGGACGGAGGCGTGTTCCCTTGCCTGCCAGCGGGATTATCACCTTCATGGCGCGCTCGTCCCCTCGCGTCCGTATTTGTCGGTCAGGCGCACGACGTCATCCAGCTCCGGTGTCGATACCTCGAGTACGTCGCAGTCGGTCAATGCCACCATTTGATGAACGGTTCCAGGGGTTATTCGGAAGGACTCGCCGATTCTGAGCTGAACATCTTCGAGCAGATCGGCGTCACTCCTGACGCGGTAGACGATCTCTCCCGAGAGCAGATGGACGGTTTCGTCCTTCTTGTTATGGTACTGCACCGAGAGCTCCTGGCCGGCGTTGATGTGAAGAATCTTTCCCACGTATCGGTCGGACCGCGCCCAGATCGTCTCGTGGCCCCATGGCTTGGGCACTTTGACGACCGTCACGCGGCCGGAACCGACCTGTGCGCGCCTGCGAGGGGCAACGCCGATTTTTTTGCCCTTGCCGCCGGTTTTTTTTCTGGCCATGCATAAATATCTACGCTGGTGCGGTAAGGAGCCACTTTGTCGGGGGCATACTTTCTGCCTTCGCGTACCACATGATTCTCTCGCCAAAGCATCTTCCGCGCCTCGCCGCAACTCTCGGGCTGTTTACCAACTACGGCCTGCGAGATTTCGCCGGCCGTCAGGGGTTACTCAACCTAGAAGGGGCAAACCTGGCGGCGGGAGATGGATCCGGAGGTGGAGAATCGGCCGCCAAAGCCAAGGCGTTCCGCGAGCGGTTGGTGGAGCTCGGGCCCGCCTACATCAAGCTCGGCCAGGTTCTCTCCACCCGGCCGGACCTCCTTCCGAAACAGTACATCGAAGAGCTCGAGCACCTGCAGGACGAAGTGCCGCCAATGCCCTACGAGGTGGTGGAGCAAACGATCGAGGCGGAGTTGCACGCGCGCATAAGCAAGCTGTTCGCATCATTCGAGAAGGAGCCCCTGGGAAGCGCCAGCCTCGGTCAGGTCCACGCGGCGGAGCTGCGCGACGGGAGGAGCGTAGTGGTCAAGGTTCAAAGGCCGAACCTGCGAGAGCAACTGAATGAGGATATCGAATACTTCCGCGAGCTTGCAACCTTTCTCACCGAGCACACCTCGGCCGGCTCACGGGTCGACCTGATTGGTGTCGTCCAACAGGTCGAGAAAGCCCTGGTCGACGAGCTCGATTACCGTACGGAAGCGCGCAATGCTGCGTCGTTCAGGAAGGCACTGGCCACCTTCCCGCACATTCTGATTCCGCGGGTGATCGACGCCTACACCACCCACAAGGTTCTCACCATTGAGCGGATCCGGGGCGTCAAGATAGACGCGATCCCGCCCATTAGCCGCATCGACTACGACTTTGAAAGCCTCGCAGACGAGTTCGCCCGCGCATACCTGCAGCAGATCACCGACAGCGGACATTTCCACGCCGATCCTCATCCCGGCAATGTCTTCGTCGTACTGCCCGGTCGCGACAACCCGCGCACGCCGGCGGAAGCGGCGGCGGACGACCGGCGACAGATCGTCAGGCCCGGAGCGACGCCCCTCACGCAGTCGGAGAACGAGGCCAAAGCCGCCGCCGCCGTTGCTCCGTCACGCGACGATCCCAAGCTCGCCCTGATCGACTTCGGTATGACCGCTCACCTCACCGGGACGATGCGTGACCACGTCGTGAGACTTCTGCTCGCGATGGCTGAGAACAATGGCGATGCCGCCGCACAGGCGCTGATCGAGATGGGAGAACCGCCAGAGGAATTCAACCGCACCGCCTACGTCCGCGACGTTGCGGCGCTGATCGCCAAGCACGCGAACCAGACCGTGGAAGAGACGCCGGCGGGACTCATTCTCTATGAGATCATCACGATTGCTTTCCGCGAAGGGCTGAAGCTTCCGGCCGAGCTCACTCTGCTGGCAAAGGCCCTGTTCAACCTCGATGCGGTGACGAGGTCGCTCGATGCCAACTTCAATCCCACTCAGTCGATTCGGGAGTACACGTCCGAGATCGCGAACAAGAGAGCGCAGCGCGACATGTCGCCGCGGCGCCTGTTTCAGATGGCGGCGGAAACCTCCGACCTGGTTCGCGCCCTTCCCCACCGGCTGGATGTTCTGACCCAGAAACTGATCTCGAACGATTTCGCGGTCCGCGTGGATACGCCGCAACTGGGTTCCCTGCTCCTTGGCTTGGAGAAGGTCGCCAATCGGATCTTCACCGGACTCGTGCTCGGCGGCTTGCTCGTCGCGAGTGGGCTGCTGATGGCGTACCAGCGCCGACTTGGCATGATCGGATTTCTAATCGCCGGCATCATCGGCCTCTGGATGATCTTGACGATCTTCATTCAGGACAGAAGAAGCAGGC
>JALYYH010000234.1 GCA_030946665.1 Gemmatimonadota bacterium | reverse complement strand
GGCCCCGACTTCACTCAATCTCTTTGCGCGCGATTACACCGATCGCGTCGTATTCGGCTGGGAGATGCCAACGCTCTGGCTTCAGGCCGCCAACTCGATATTCGTGATCCTGCTCGCGCCAGTCTTCGCTATCGTCTGGGTGGCCCTGGGTAAAAGACGCAAAGATCCGTCCAGCATCGCGAAGTTTGCGTGGGGATTGTTTTTCGCCGGCCTCGGCTTTGTCGTGATGGTTTTTGCCGCGAACATCGTGATCAGAGGCGGCGGCGCTGTTCGCGTTTCGCCCTGGTGGCTCGTCCTCAGCTACTTGTTCCAGACGATCGGTGAGCTGTCGCTGAGTCCCGTTGGCCTCAGCTCGATGACCAAACTCGCCCCATACAAGTTCAAGGGGCAGATGATGGGAATCTGGTTCATGGCGTCAGCAATCGGAAACCTGATCGCGGGTCTCGTCGGCGGTCGCGTCGACCCGGAAAAGCTCGACCAAATGCCGCGTCTGTTCTGGCAGACGTCGATCGGGCTCTTCATCGCGGCGGTGGTGTGCGGGCTGCTCGTGCTCCCCGTGCGCAAGATGATGCGCGGGGTGCCGGCGGGGGACCGCTAGGCGATCGGGTCGGTTACGGCCAGCTGAAGACCGACGTCGGTACCGACCGCTCTCGGCTGTTGTAGACGTCGCGCGGCTCGATTCGGAACATCCGGGTGAAGTCCGTGACGATGATTCGTACTTCAGCCCTCCCGGCGTTCCGACCCCTTACGGGAAAGGCAAAATCGGCTCTGATGGTGCGGCGGGATTGCGGCGGGGATGCTGCAAGAATGCTGAAACCCGCCGACGCGTAGAGTGGGGTATTCACTCCAAAGGGAGAATCGCCAGCCCACAGTTTTCCTGCCTCCGCGAAGCCGGCTACACCAATGCTCGCCAGCCGCTTGTATCGCCCGATCAGATAGCGGTCCTCGACCCTGCCGATCAATCGCCTCGCCCCACCAACCTGAGCCCTCCTGAACCCGCGCAGACCTCCATCACGATCGGCGAACGTCAGCTGGAATGGAATCCGCTGCTTCCACCCTCCGCTCCACGTGAGATCCGAGATGAACGTCTGCCTGTTGAACGGTTTCATGTACAGCGCGGCTCGGCCATGGGCCAGAATGCCGTCCCAGTTGCCAGCCTGATCGCGTCGTCCCTCCCCACTGACTTCCAGCGCCGAATAGGCAATCTGCGACGCCCAGCCAGCGTACAGACTCGTCGAGCCGAACCAGTCCTGTTCCTTTCCGCGAAGTAGCCGCACTCCCTTTCCTACCAGCGTTGCAACCTCGACCCCGGTGCGGAGGTCCTGGGTGCCCTCCAGCGCGTCGAATCCACTCACTCGCACGAAGTGAATGTTCCTCACGCCCCATAGTCCGTTGATTCTCGCCGTCTGATGCGTTGTGTACCGATTGATGAGAGCCTGGCTCGTGTCCGGAGTAACGGTAGAATCGCCGATGATGACGGGCTGAGAGCCCGGCCTCTCGTCCTCGAAGGAAATCGATCCTCCTATGAGCGCGAGACGCCCCAATGGAGGTCCGATTCGAAACACACCGCCTATGTCACTGTACGACCGCTCGATTCTCAGCGCGACGGCGTCCGCCTTGGGGTCGGTGTTTGGTCGTCTGAACGAGAAGTAGCTGAGCGAATTCCCCGCGGTCGTCCGCCAGGAGATACGCTGGAGGTCGGTGAGGAAAGGATGGCTCGTCTCCATTTGCCAATCGCTTCCCAATTGTCGCCGCCCGCCTTCGAGCCGAGCCTGGTAAGGCCTTCCCATGAACTGGTAGTCGATGACCTTGGCCTCGTACTCATCCCGAAACCCGAGTCCCGCCTTCCACCCGCTTTCGGCGTGGATGGCCCTGCCAAGCAGATTCGCTTCGCCGAGTGTCAGTCCGCGAAAATGTGGAGTCTTCGCGGTGACGGCTGCGCGCAGAATCAGCGACACTTCATCCACGGTGCTGACGGTGAGAAACACACCACCGTTTCCGTCAGGGTATGCGAGAACCGTCGCGTCGGCGATGAAAGGCTGAGCACGCAGTATGCGCTCCGACTCACCCCGCCGCACCTCGGTGCAGGCATCGCCCTCCTGAAGCGCGAGGTAGCGCCGAATGATCCATTCTTTCGTGGTGACGTGCTGCTTTGCGGCGAAACGTCCCGCTCGTTCCCACACCCTGGTGCCGCTGATCCGAAAGGGCGGGCTCGCATCGATGTCGATGCGACTGATGCGCTCCCCCTTGCACGTCACGGGCGGGCCGTTCAGACTTTGAGGCTGTACCCTTGTCGCCGACGCGGCGGCGAACAGAAATGCCAACGTACCCTGTCGAAGAGAGATCACTCGTGTCGTCCGCGCGCAAGCCGGTTCCAGCTTGCACAGTTGCTGTTACCGCTAGCATCCGCCCCGATGGCGATACCAGTCGTGTTCGGCTTAGCGCCGCTTACGTCACCGCCCTCGAAAGTGCAGGGCTCATACCACTCATTGTACCCCCGCTCTCGCATGGCGGTGCCGCCGCGGCCATCCTCGAATCCGTGTCCGGCCTCGTGCTGACGGGAGGCGAAGACGTCGATCCCGCGCTGTACGGCGAGAAGCGACACGAAAAAGTACGCTCGGTCAACGCCGCGCGCGATGCGACCGAAGCGGCTCTGATCGAGGAAGCAAAGGCCCGGGGAAAACCAGTGCTTGCCATCTGCCGGGGCATCCAGATCCTCAACGTCGCCCTCGGTGGCACTCTGATTCAGGATATTCCGTCACAGTGCGACACCAGCCTCGCGCACGACGAAGACTCACCGCGCGATTCGCGCTCGCACGAAATCTCGATCGAGCCCGGGTCGCTGATTGCAGGGGCGGTTGGTACAGAGCATTGCACCGTCAATTCGTTCCACCATCAATCGGTTAAGCGAGTGGCTGATGGATTTCGTGTCACCGCGCGCTCTCCGGATGGGCTCATCGAGGGCATCGAGTCCACCGACGCCGATTGGTGGGTCATGGGCGTGCAGTGGCACCCCGAGGAGATGACCGACTCCCCCGAGCCGTGGGACCGGGGTCTCTTCAAGGCATTCGCGCGGCAGCTCGGAGCGTAGTGGACCACCCCAGAATTCTGCACATCGATTCTGGCCGCAGTTGGCGCGGCGGCCAACGCCAGGTTTTCTTGCTCGCCACAGGACTTCGCGACCTCGGCTATCGGGTGCTGGTGGTGGCGCCGACCGGCTCGCCGTTGATAAGGCGCGCCGAGCGGGCAGGACTGCCCACCTATCGACTCACCCTGCGCGGCGAGTGGGACATCCGGGCCGCGCGCGAATTGCGGGCGGTCGCACGCGAGTGGAGCGCGAACATCGTCCATGCCCACGACGCACGCTCTCACTCGATCGCGAGATTCGCGCTCCTCGGGAGAAGAAAGACCCGCCTCGTCGTCACACGTCGTGTCGCCTTCCCGCCGAAGCAGGTACGTCTCAAGTATCGGCGCGGCGTCGACTCGTTCATCGCCATATCACATGCGGTGAAGTCGGTCATGGTAAAGGCTGGAATCCCGTCGAATAAAATCGATGTCGTCTACTCGGGAATCCCTGCACCGCAGGTGAAGCGACCGCGCAACTGGCGTCGCGAGCGCGGCTGGCCGGCAAGCACGGTCGTCTGCGGCATCGTGGGCGCCATGACCCAGGAAAAAGGGCTGGATACGCTCAGCGGAATCGCTCGACGTCTGCCCGGCGAGGTTTTCAGGCGGACGCGGCTCGTCCTGCTCGGCGGTAAGGGGAAAGGCGGGACGAGCGTCGCCGGCGTCGAGGGATTCGACGCGGGATTCGTCGAGGAGATTCACGACGCCGTTGCCGGTCTCGACGTTCTCTGGCATCCGTCGCGATCGGAAGGATTGGGGACGTCGGTGATCGATGCCATGGCGATCGGAGTGCCGCCGATAGCCTTTGCTGTCGGCGGGTTGCCGGAGGTTATCGAAGACGGCAAGAGCGGAATCCTCGTCCCGCCCGGCGATGTCGCTGCCTTCATGCGCGCGGCCGCGGAGCTCATTACCAACAGCGCGCTACGGGCCCGCCTCGCAGAAGGTGCAAAAGTCAGAGCGCGGGAATTCGACGCAAAAAAGATGATCGAACACACTGCTGAGGTGTACGAGAGGTGGACGCGGGGTAGCGAGTAATCGGCTGTTCCTCCTATCTTGCCTCAGACGCCTCCGCGCGTCGCTCCCCATTACCTCGACATTGCCTTGCTTTATATCTGTATACCGACGTACAACGAGGGTCCAACGGTCGGCGTGCTGCTCTGGCGCATCCGGCGCGTTTTTCAGGATTACTCCCGCGAGTATGAGATCATCGTGTACGACGATGGCAGCACGGACGGCACCCGTGAGACTGTCGAGCCGTACGCCGAGGTGATCCCGCTCACCGTTCTCCGAGGTCAGCAACGCAAGGGTTACGGTGCGGCGATCGACAAGCTCGTGCGGGAAGTCTCGCGCCGGACGCGATACGCGCGGCGGGATGCATTGATACTGATTCAGGCGGATTTTACCGATCAGCCGGAACACATTCCCGAGCTGGTCAAGCGATTCGAGGGTGGGGCAGACATCGTTGCCGCCAAGCAGGAATTGAGCGAAGCGCCCGCACCGGTGCGGAGACTCCGCCACTTTGCCGATTGGCTCCAGCGAGCGGGCTTACCAAAAGTGGGCGACGCCGATCCGTTCGCGACATTCCGCCTCTATCGCATTTCCGTCCTTCGTGAGCTGCTCAAGAGTCTGGGCGATAAGCCGGTGGTTACAACCAGCGGCTGGGCTGCGAATGTCGAGCTCCTGCTCCGCGCGCGCAGATTTGCGCGTCGCATCGAGACCGTGGACCTCGCACCTCGCTATGACGTGCGGACCCGGGAAACGCGAGTGCGTCCTTTGGCGGACGCGCTGAATCTCTTTCGTTTCAGCAGACGGGCGCGCGTTCTAGCCGCGCCCGCCGGCGGTGCCGCATGAGATCAGCCATTCTCTTCGGCGTCGCTCTGGGCGTGACTGCCGCCGCGACGACTGCCTCTGCCCAGGATCCAGTGACACCGGCGGCCACGACTCAATCCTCCATTCTTGCATCCGGAGTAAAACGCGCCAAAGTCCCGTTCGGTCCCGGCGAACGGATGGAATACGACGTGAAGTTCGGCGCGCTGAGAGTCGGAAACGCGCACATGGAAGTAGTCGCGCTCGACAACCTTCGCGGCAGGCCGGCGTGGCACACGGCGTTCTGGGTGCAAGGCGGAAATTTTCTTTACCGCGTAAACGATCTGTACGAGAGCTGGATGGACGCCGAGACGCTCTCATCGCTCAGGTTCGTACAACAGCTGGAAGAGGGGGGGAAGGAAACCGAGCGCAGATTCGAGATCTATCCCGAGCGCGGAGTGTTCATACAGACCACTGAGAATCCCGCCGTCGAAGAAAAGTCTGTCGATCACCCTCTCGACGACGGCTCGTTCCTCTATTTCATCCGCACCATTCCGCTGGCGGTTGGCCAGACCTACGACTTCGACCGGTACTTCCGGCCGGATCGAAATCCGGTGCGCATCCGTGTCCTCCGGCGCGAGCGAATCAGAGTGCCCGCGGGCACCTTTGAGGCGATCGTTATCCAGCCCGTGATAAAGACCAAGGGTATTTTCTCCGAGAATGGCCACGCCGAAATTTGGCTTTCGGACGATGACCGCCACATCATGCTTCAGCTCAAATCGAAGCTCTCCTTCGGCTCGCTGAACCTTTATCTCAAGTCCTACTTCCCATCGCCAAGCCCGTAGGCGGTAAGCGCAGCTCCTCTTCCCGGTCCCGTTCCCGCTCCACGTCTCCAAGCGGACGCGGAGCCGGTGCAAAGCCCGGAGGTGCTCCGGGGGAGTCGATTGCGGAGGCGGATCTCTCCAAAGTCCGCACCGTCCCGATCGAACGGCGCCCCAACAAAGTCGCGGCCGCAGAGTTTGCTACGCCCCCAGGAGCGGATCGGAGCTTCTCCGCATTTCTCAGATCACTTCCGGACGTTCTCGTCGCGCGTGACTTCCTTCGCGTAGTCGACGCCGTTGCAACGGCAAAAACAAATGGCCGGGCCGTCGTCGTGATGCTGGGCGGCCACGTCGTGAAAACCGGACTCGCGCCGCTTCTCATTGATCTCATGAACCGCGGGGTGATCACACATCTCGCCATGAACGGATCGGCGGCGATTCACGATTACGAAATCGCGCGCTTCGGGGCGACATCGGAAGACGTTGCGCGCGGACTGGTGGATGGCACGTTCGGCATGGCCGAAGAGACCGGTCGTGGAATGAACGAAGCGTTCGCGGCCGGAATGAAAAATGGGTGGGGGATGGGCGAGACACTCGCCCGCGCTCTGGAACAATTGCCGCTGTCCAATCCCGGGCTATCGGTGATGCTTTCCGCTTTCCGCCTGGGGATTACCTTAACCGTTCACGCTGCGCTCGGCGCCGAGATCATTCATCAACACCCGGCGGCGAGCGGCGCGGCGATCGGCGACACGAGCCACCGCGATTTCCGTCGCCTCGCTGCTTCGCTGCCGGCGCTGCACGGCGGGGGAGCAGTGCTAAATCTCGGAAGCGCCGTGATAATGCCGGAGGTTTTTCTGAAGGCGCTGACGATCGCGCGAAATCTCCACGCCGGCAAACCGACAGGATTCACCACCTGCGATCTCGACATGCAACGGCACTACCGGCCGCGCGTAAACGTGGTGCAGCGCCCGACTCAGGGGAGCGGGAAAGGCTACGAGATCACGGGACACCACGAGATCATGGTCCCGCTACTGGTTTGGGGGGTTGTGGAAGCGTTGGAACGCGGGTGAGGGATGGGGCGATTCCTCCACGTCCGAGCGCCCCGATCCCAACTCGTTTAGTACCGGGTGAGTCTCGTCCCCGCGAATTTCTCTCTGAGCCGCGCAGCCGTCCCCGGCGATAGGACGCGAATGCCGAAGTACAGCAGCCCGCCGACAATGAGTACCTTCACCGCGAGCGCTACCAGCCAGAAAGTCAGGCCGATAATGCCGCCGAACAGGTTGAAGACCATGCCCACCGCAAACATCCCGAGCATGGCGAAAAGGCCGATCATGAAGATGGCGCGTAACATGACGTTCTCCAAAACAGTGACAGGTATCCCTACGCTACACCCGGTCGGTCGGTTTCAGAAGAGGCAATAAGCTGAGCCCGGAAGTCGTTGTCGTCGGTGGCGGCCTGGTCGGCCTCGCCGCTGCCGTGGCCATCGGGGAGCGTGGGTTGGCCGTGACGCTCATCGGGGAGCACAGGCCAGGCGAGGCGTCGCCGGCCGCGGCAGGCATGCTGGCACCGTCGGTCGAGCGGGCAGTTGGTACGGCGCACGAATTTGGAGTCGCAGCGCGCGATCGCTATCCGAAATACGTCGAGTTTCTGGCCGAGCGAACGGGCATTCGAGTGCCTCTCAACCGACTGGGCATCCTTCAGGTCGCCCTCACCGAAAAAGGGATCAAAGGCCTCAAGAAGACAGCACTGCCCACGAGCCGCTGGCTCGACGCAAATGACCTCCGCGAGCTCGAGCCCGCTCTCTCTCACGGCATCGGCGCGATGTTCAACCCGAACGACGGCGCGGTCGACAACACCGTTCTTCTCACCGCGCTTCTTCGGGTTGCATCGATCAACCCGCTCATCACGACGCTGCACGACGCCGTCACGGAAGTGGAGCCCCGAAAGACTTCGGCGATGGTGTGGACTAAATCCGGCGCGACCTACACTGGCAGCCACGTCGTCCTCGCCGCCGGCGCCTGGGCGGGACAGATCTCCGGCGCGCGACTGGCTCGCGCGATCCAGCCAGCGCGCGGCCAGCTTCTGTCCTACGCAGCTGCTCCGCTCCGTCATGTCGCCTACGGGCCTCGAGGTTACGTCGTCCCGCGCGGCGATTCGACGATTGGAGGGAGCACGATGGAACGGGTGGGCTTCGACACGGCCACCACTGACGAGGGAATCGAAAAAGTCCGCTCTGCGTCCGAAGAGATCTGTCCGGCGCTCTCGCTCAGCAAATCGACTCGCTCGTGGGCCGGGCTGCGACCTGTAACACCCGACATGCTGCCCATGCTGGGACCGGATCCGGAATATCAATCGTTGATCTACGCGTGTGGTCATTCGCGCAACGGGGTGCTCATGGCCCCCCTGACGGGGGATTTAGTCGCCGATCTCGTGACTGGAACACCACTTAGCCTCGACTTGTCACAATTTCGCCCCGACCGTTTTTGATGTAGAT
>JALYYH010000225.1 GCA_030946665.1 Gemmatimonadota bacterium | reverse complement strand
CCAGGCGCTTGCGCAGTACACCGTCGCCCCGCGCGACGAGCTCCATCACCGCCTTGTCGGTCTCGACTTCCGCGAGCACGTCCCCGCTAGCCACGGCGTCGCCTTCGTTCTTGTTCCATTTGACGAGCCGCCCCTCTTCCATCGTCGGCGAGAGCGCCTCCATCACCACTTTCGTTGCCATATGTGGTTAGTCGAGGTACATGACTTTCTTGATTGCGGCGATGGTCTTGCCTGCGTCGGGTTTCGCGGCGCGCTCGAGGTTCTTTGCGTACGGCATGGGCACATCTTCCTGGTGGACGCGCAGAACGGGAGCATCGAGATCGTCGAAGCACTCCCGCTGAATGAAATCGACTACCTGGGAGCCCATGCCGCAGATCTCCCATCCTTCCTCGAGCACGACGGCGCGATTGGTTTTCTGGACCGAGCGAGCGATCGCCTCGACATCGATGGGACGCACAGTGCGGAGATCGACGACGTCGATATTGATGCCTTCCTTTGCCAGATCATCGGCGACTCGCATTGCCACCAGCGCCATCTTGCCGTGAGTGATGATGGAGCAGTGATCACCCTCGCGCTTGAGGTCCGCAACGCCGATCGGAACGACGTGCTCTCCGTCGGGAACTTCTCCCTTGGTGTTGTAGAGCATCTCTCCTTCGAGGAAAACCACCGGGTTGTCGTCTCGAATCGCTGACTTGAGAAGTCCCTTGGCGTCAGCGGGGGTGCCGGGGGTGCATACCTTCAAGCCCGGGATGTGCGCATACCAGCTCTCCCACGCCTGTGAGTGCTGGGCGGACAGCTGGAGAGCGGAGCCGTTGGGGCCCCGGAAAACCATAGGCATCTTGTATTGGCCACCCGACATATACAGCATCTTCGCGGCGGCGTTTACGACTTCATCGATGGCGAGCAGCGCGAAGTTCCAGGTCATGAACTCGACGATCGGCCGCAGTCCCACCATCGCCGCGCCGACACCGACGCCCGCGAATCCGAGCTCGGTGATAGGAGTGTCGACGATTCGCATTGGGCCAAACTCGTCGAGCAGGCCCTTCGAGACTTTGTACGCGCCATTGTACTGCGCGACTTCCTCCCCCATCAGGAAGACTCTGTCGTCGCGCTGCAGCTCTTCGCGGAGCGCCTGCGTCAGGGCGTCACGGTAGGTAACGACTGCCATCAGGAGCTCGTGTCCGCGTAGACGTCAGTATAGAGCTTCTCGAGCGGCGGCTCCGGGCTCGCATCGGCGAAGTCCCAGGCGTCCTGCGCGATCGCCTTCGCCTCGTCGTCCAGCTTGTGCATTTCTCCCTCTGTCAGCTCGCCTGCCTCGAACATGCGGTTGTGGAGCAGCAGGATGGGATCTCGCTTCATGTTCTCTTCAAGCTCGACCTTGGTGCGGTAGGTGCCGCTCGCCGCGTCCGACATCGAGTGGCCCATGAAGCGGTACGTCCTCATCTCGATCAAGGTTGGCCGCTTTTCCTTGCGCGCCCTCTCGACCGCGCGCGCCATGCAATCGCGCACGGCGAAGACATCCTGACCGTCGACGCTCTCGCCCTCCATCCGATAGCCTTTGGCGCGGACGAGCACGTCCTCGTTGGCGGTCGAGCGCGAGATCGCCGTACCCATGCCGTACCGGTTGTTCTCGATGATGAAGACAACCGGCAGATCCCAGAGCGACGCCAGATTCAGCGCTTCGTGGAAGGCGCCGATGTTGACTGCTGCTTCGCCGAAGAAGCACACACACACCTGATTGCCGCGCCGATACTTGATCGCAAAGCCGACGCCGGCCGCGATGGGCACGTGTCCGCCGACGATGCCATGCCCGCCGAGGAAGTTCGTCTTGGAGTCGAAGATGTGCATCGAGCCGCCTTTGCCGCCCGAGCAGCCCGCTTCACGACCGAACAGCTCGGCCATTACCGCGCGGGGACTCACCCCGCGAGCGAGCGCCTGACCGTGATCGCGATACGCCGTAATCACGTAGTCGTCGGCCCGGATCATCGACATCACGCCGGTGGAAATTGCTTCCTGTCCAATGTAAAGGTGACAGAACCCGCCGATCTTTCCGAGCGCGTACGCCTCGGCGCACCGCTCCTCGAAGCGGCGCTGCAAGAGCATTGAGTGAAGCAGCTCGCGCCGGAGCTCGGGGGTCGTTCCAGCGAGGTCGTTTGCCGGAGCTGCGTCGACTCCGTTGTCGCTTGGCGCACCTTTGTCTTTTCGCTTCGCGGTGGCGGCGGGCGGATGTTTCGCTTCGGTGCTCATACGCCTGCCGCCTGAACCTGTTCCCATGCGTGATAGCTGGAGCGCACGAGTGGACCTGATTCCACATGCCGGAATCCCATCTCCATTCCAATTTCGTAAAGCCTTCTGAATTCCTGAGGAGTGTAGTAGCGATCCAGCGCGATGTGCGCGTCCGATGGACGCAGGTATTGTCCGAGTGTGAGGATGTCGACGTCGACGTCGCGCAAGTCGCGCATCACGCCAACGACTTCCTCGATGGTCTCTCCCATGCCGAGAATCATTCCCGATTTCGTGGGAGTCTCCGGCGCGATTCTCTTGGCGTAGCGGAAGATCTCCATCACTCTGGGATAGCGTCCGCCCGGCCGCGCTTTCTTGTAGAGGCGCGGTACGGTCTCGGTGTTGTGATTGTAGATCTCGGGACCGGCCTCGAGTACGGTGCGGATGCTGTCTTCGCTGCCCTGAAAATCCGGTACCAGAACTTCCACTGAGCACCCGGGGATTCTCTCGTGGATCTGCCTGATCGTTTCGGCGAAGATGTAAGCCCCGAAATCGGGCAGGTCGTCGCGATCGACGGAAGTGATGACTGCGTGCTGAAGTCCCATCTCGGCGATCGCGTGCGCTACTCTTTCCGGCTCGGCGATGTCGTACTTGGGCGGGCGTCCGTGAGCGACGGCGCAGTAGGCGCAGTTTCGGGTGCAAACGTCGCCCAGAACCATGAAGGTGGCGGTGCCGTGCTCCCAGCACTCACCGACGTTGGGGCAACGCGCTTCCTCGCACACTGAATGCAAGTCCAGCTCACGCATCAAGTGCTTGAGGCGCAAGTAGTTGGGGCCTCCGGGTGCTCTTACCTTGAGCCACGACGGCTTCCGCTCCGGGAGCGGTTCCGCGCGGTGGCGCCCCATGATCTGATAAAGAG
>JALYYH010000197.1 GCA_030946665.1 Gemmatimonadota bacterium | reverse complement strand
GCTCTTTCATCCGCTTCCACACCTCGTCTCGCATCGCCGGCGTTACGACGAAATCGGGCGACGTTATGCCGCGGGTCGCCTTTAGGTAGAGAGCGTAATCCGTGATCGCATCACGGAAATGTCCCGCGTTCCCGCCGAGGGCGCGAATAAACCGGCCTTCCGCGATGGGAGTCGTGCTGTCCCCCGCAACGACATCCGGGTTGATCCCACCTCCACCGTACACCACGCGTCCGCCGTCGGTGTGAAATCTTTCTCGCTTCAGAGGTCGTGGATCGTCGCTTTCGTCATCGGGCTGAGGACGCGTAATGGATCGGCCGGCTGGAGTGAACCATCTCGCGGTCGTGAGCTTGAGCCCGCCCTGGTCGCCAAACGACACAACGCTCTGCGCGCTTCCTTTTCCATACGTCGGTCTTCCGACGAGGATCGCCCGATCGTGATCCTGTAGGGCACCTGCCACGATCTCTGCCGCGCTCGCGCTGCGACCATCGACCAGAACGATCAGCGGGAGGTTGGGCCACCGTTGCCTGGCCGTATCGGCGTACTCCCGGTTCGCTTCAGGAAGCCGACCGCGCATGCTTACGATCTTCTGCCCCGGATTCAGAAACAGGTCCGATACGCGCACCCCCTGGGTCAACAATCCACCCGGATTCGTGCGGAGATCGAGCACCAGCGTCTTCATTCCCTGAGTGAGAAGACTGCTGATCGCCACATTCAGCTCTTTCGCGGTCGAATCACTGAACGCCTTGAGGTCGATGTATCCGACGCCTTCAGGCAGCATCGACGATCTTCGTACCGCACTCTGATGAATGGTGCTGCGCACGAGCTTCAGCTCGATCGGCGCGGCCGCTCCCGGTCGCTCGATTTTCAAGGTCACCGACGTTCCGGGTTTTCCCCGCAAGGCATGGGATGCCTCTTCACTCGTCCAGCCCTTCGCCGGCTTGCCCATCACTTCGACTATCCGGTCGCCGGGCTGCACGCCAGCGCGCTCGGCTGGTCCACCGGGCATCGGCGTGACAACGATCAGCCAGCCGTCGCGAAGATCCGTCTCCAGCCCCAGACCAGCGTAGTTGCCGCTCGTGGATTCGCTGAGCCGGGCGAAGCGTTCGGGCGGAAGAAACGTCGAATAAGGATCTCTCAGCTCGTACAACATGCCTTCGACGGATTTTCGGTAGAGCACTGAGTCGCTGATGGGGTCGACAAAATCGTTCTGCACGTGGCGCAAGACGTTGTCGAACAGCTGGGCGCCCTCGAACGCGGTGAATGTTCCGGTCCGGGATCCTCGCTGCAGCATCCATCCGCCGGTGACCAATGCACCCAGCAATGTGCCGCCAACTATGACCGTGCGAGCGCGTGCAGGCGCGCTGGGAACTTTGAGTTTCATACTGTCTTTAACTCTCGATGCCGCCAAAAGGTTGCGGGAACGCGGACGCCAGTGCGGAGATGACCCGCCTCAAAACGGTCATTTCGTCGCCAGTCCCATCTATCAACTTGATTGGACCGCACTCCGGATGCGAGTGTTGCCATGCTGGGGCGACGAATTCTTGAAACGCGTGACCCACCAATTCATGGAATTCGTCGCCGGAGCGCTCCATGCGGTCGCGTTTGCCCCGCGCGTCTGCGCGCCCGAGCCCTTCGCTCGGCGCGACGTCCAGCAGGAGCGTCAGGTCGGGCACGAGCCCGCCGGTCGCCAGGCGATTGGCGGCACGTACTTCGTTCTCTGGCAGTCCGCGCCCAACGATCTGGTATGCGTAAGTGGAGAGGAAGAAGCGGTCGAGGAGAACCACGTCGCCCCGCTCCAGCGCGGGCGCGACCTCCCTCCCAATCAGCTCCGCGCGTGACGCCATGAAGAGCAGTGCCTCGGCGGCCGCGGTCAGGTGGTGCTCGGAATCAAGAAGGATTTCGCGGATTGCGTCGCCCACAGGCGTCCCGCCCGGCTCGCGGACCGCCATGGATGGAACGCCCGCCGTGGCGAGGCGCTTGGCGATCAACTTGATCTGGGTGGTCTTGCCGGCGCCTTCAGCTCCTTCGAAGACGATCAGCTTGCCTCGTGGCATGCTCAGGAAAGAGTGATGATGGGGCTCGCCGCGCCCTTCTTCATGCCGTCCATGATCCACTGGTTCACGTGCATCATGAGCTTGTCGAAGTTCTCCTGCGCCGCCACAGCCCGCTGATAGGGAGTCTGCGACTGGATCTTCTCGAGCATGGAGTCGAGCTGCTGCTCCATCTCGGGCGTCGGATTCTCACCGCGCTGTATCAGCCGTTGCGCCTCTCCGCGCAGCTTCTCCATCTCCTGGAGCAAAGCCGCAGCTTCGCGGTCTCCATTCAGCGCTTCGCTGGACCGCTTGAGCGCCTGATACTCCGCGCTCTGCCCAATGAGGCGGCCCAGCTCCTTCCCCTTCTCCTCCAGCATCATGTCTCCTTTCAGGCGCGCGCTCAGTTGCGACGTGCGAACACGAACCGTTCCCGGCCCGCTAAATCGAGCAGCACTTCTATCTCACTGTACCGC
>JALYYH010000219.1 GCA_030946665.1 Gemmatimonadota bacterium | reverse complement strand
GCTTGCGGTTCAACGCCGCCCACCGTGTCCACAATCCCGCGCTCTCGGACGCCGAGAACTCGAAGCTGTTCGGTAAGTGCAACAACCCGAACTGGCACGGGCACAACTACACTCTCGACGTCTCTGTGGAGGGTGACGTCGACGAAAAAACAGGTTACGTCTGTGATCTCTCGAAGCTCAAGGCGATCGTGGAGAAGGAAATCGTCGACGTCGTCGATCACAAGAACTTCAATCTCGACGTGCCGTTCATGCGCGATGTCATCCCGACCTCGGAAAACATCGTGGCCGCGTTTTGGAAAATCCTCGCCCCCAAGGTCAAGCCGGGCAAGCTGGCGCGACTGGTCCTCTGGGAGACGGAAAACAACTATGTCGAATACACAGGAAAATAAGGAGTTCGAGGATCTCGTTCGCCGAGAGCTCGAGCTTCTCGGTGAAGACCCCAATCGCGAGGGCTTGAAGCGCACACCCGCCCGAGTGGCGAGCGCGCTCAAGTGGATGACGAAGGGTTACGGGTCTTCAGCGAAGGAGGTTGTGGGCAACGGCATCTTCAAGGAAGAGCACGACAACATGATCATGGTGCGCGACATCGAGCTTTACTCGATGTGCGAGCACCACTTGCTCCCCTTCTTCGGCAAGGCTCACGTGGCCTACATCCCGAACGGCAAGATCGTGGGCCTCTCCAAGATCCCCCGCATCGTGGACGTCTACGCGCAGCGTTTGCAGGTGCAGGAGCGCCTGACGGAGCAGATAGCCGAGGGCCTCTGCGGTGTGTTGAATCCTGCCGGAGTCGGAGTGGTGATAGAGGCCTACCACCTCTGCATGATGATGCGAGGGGTGCAGAAGCAGAACTCCAAGACGATTACCTCGGCGCTGCGGGGAGCTTTCCGCGAAGATCCCAAGACAAGAGACGAATTCCTGCGGCTCGCGCACAACGGGTCCAATTGAGCGAGGCCCGACAGCCAAAATCCGAAACGAGGCCGCCCCAGTGAGCTCGCTTAGCGGGCGCGCCGCGGTCGTGACCGGCGCGTCGAGCGGCATTGGTGCGGGAATCGCCGAAGCCCTGGCATCAGAAGGTGTCCGCGTCTTCATGCTCGCTCGCCACGAAGCCAGGCTGAAGAAGCGGTCTGCCTATCTAAAGGGCTCGATTCCAGTCGTCTGCGACGTCACCAAGCCAGAGAGCGTCGAAAAGGCGGCGAAGCAAATTGTCAAAGAGCTGAAGGGCGCGCCGGACATTCTCGTCAACAACGCGGGGATTTTCGGGGTGTCGATTGTAGAGGAGACGCCGACGGAGTTCTTCATCGACACGATCAACACCAATCTGGTGGGCCCTTTCCTGCTGTTACGGTCATTCCTGGGCGACATGAAGAAAAGAAAGAACGGGCACGTCGTGACGATTGGCTCCGTCGCGGACAGAACGATCTTCACGGGCAACGCCGCCTACTCGGCGGCAAAGTTCGGGGTGAGGGCGGTGCACGAGGTTTTGCGCGCGGAGCTGCGCGGCAGCGGGGTGCGCGCAACGCTCATCTCACCCGCCGCGACGGATACCGACATCTGGGGTACCGTTACGACCAGCGATCCCGCGGGTGCGCCGCACTCCAAGAGACCGATGCTCGATCGGGCCGACGTGGTCGGAGCGGTGATGTTCGCGCTCAGCCAGCCCGAACGAGTGAACATCGACGAGCTCCGACTCTCGCACAGCTAGGCCAGCGGTGTTCATCGAGCTGATCGATCTGCTCCGGTGCACCAGGCCGCACGACGACACCTGGCTCGTCGCTTCGTTCAGCAAGGTCAACAACCGCTTCGTCGAGGAAGCCAAGCTTGGCTGCCCGTCGTGCTCCGCCGAGTACTGGGTTCGAGGCGGAGTGGCAGATTTCAGCGGGGAAGTGGTGTTGCCGGAGTGCGATGACGAGCGCAGGGCATCGAGTCATCGTCGAGAAGAGCTGGCCACCCGGGCGGGGGCGTACCTCGATGCGACCGAGCCCGGCGCGACGATTCTGCTCGGCGGTCTTTGGGCGTTCGCAGCGCAGGAGCTGAGCGAGATGGCCCACGTCCGAGTTCTGGCCTTGAACGCGCCAGCTGGAGTGAAGGAATCGGCGAGCGTAGGACTCGTGCAGGTTGGTTCGGAGATTCCTTTCGCTGCCGGATCAGTGCTTGGGGTAGCAATCGACGCCTGGTTTCCCGCCAGAATTGTGGAAGCAGCAGTCCGGATTGTTAGACCAGGTGGCCGTGTCGTCGGGCCGGCCAACATTCACCCACCGTCCGAGCTTGCGGTCCTGGCTCACGACGACAAGTACTGGGTGGCGCAGAAGGCGCCGCAGGTCATCCCAATACGGCGTGCGAATCGGTAGCGACTCCGGCGCTCTCCGCTTCGGCGTAGAGTGAGTCGATAAGCTTTTTGTAGTTCTGGTCGATCGTGCGTCGCCTTACCGAGAGCTTCGGAGTAAGCTCCCCCCGCTCGATCGAGAAATCGTGCTCGAGGAGTCCGATCTTTTTTGGCAGCTCGAAGTGCGCAGCTCCGGCGAGCTCCTTGTTCACTTCCTTTTCCATCTTCGCCTGAATCGTGGGCATCCGCAGGAGCTGGGCGCGGTCTGTCCAGATGATGTTACGCTTGGTCGCCCACCTCTCGAGCTGGTCAAAATTCGGCACGATGAGCATCGACGGAAACTTGCGCTTGTCGCCGAGCATGACCGCCTGAGCAACGTACTTGTTCGTGCGGACTTTGTTCTCGAGCGGCTGCGGCGCGATGTTCTTTCCGCCGGCGGTGACGATTATGTCCTTCTTGCGGTCCGTGATCGCGAGAAAGCCGTCGCGTATCTCGCCTATGTCGCCGGTGTGAAACCAGCCGTCCGGCTCGATTGCCTCGCGTGTAGCCTCGGGCTTCTTGTAGTAGCCTTTCATGACGTTCGGTCCGCGGGTAAGGATCTCGCCATCCGAGGCAATTTTGATCTCCACGCCCTCGATCGGCTTGCCCACGGTCCCGATGCGGAAATTCTCAGGGGTGTTGACGGCGATCACCGGTGAAGTCTCAGTGAGTCCGTAGCCCTCGAGAATCACCAGACCGGAAGCGTAGAAGAATTTGTTGATCTCGGGAGCGAGCGGAGCGCCGCCCGATACGAAATAGCGGAGTTTGCCACCGGTGCGCGTTTTGAGCTTGGAGAACACCAGCTTTTGCGCGATCGCGTATTGCTTGGCTAGCATGCCGCGCGGCTCCCGTCCGGCGAGCTTCTCGGTTGCCCAGCGCTCCGCCACACCACTGCCCCAGAAGAATATGTTCTTCTTGATGAAACCCCCGGTCAGTGCGGCTTCGAGGATCCGCGCGTACATCTTCTCGTACACGCGCGGCACGGAAAGCACGAGCGTCGGGTGAACCTCCTGCATGTTGGCCGCGATCGTATCGATGGATTCGGCGTAGGCAATTGAAGTTCCGGTCGCCCACATGAGGTAGTGGCCAGCCATCCGCTCGAAGATGTGCGAGAGTGGGAGAAAGCTCAGCCCGGTGTCACGTCCCTCGAACGGGATGGCGTTTCTGGCGGCGGCGACGTTGGAGTAGATGTTGTCGTGTGACAGCATCACTCCCTTCGGTTCGCCGGTTGTGCCGGCTGTATAGATGATGGTCGCGAGGTCATCCGGCTTTACAGTGAGCGCGTCAGCACGATACCGCGCCGCCGACTCGTTGGAGTCGCCCTCGGCGCCGCGTCGTTCCAGCTCGGCGATCGACATGTCGGTGAGGCTCGGAATGTCGTCGAAGCCAATGACGCTGCTGATGCCCGGCAGCCTGGAGCGAATGTCCTTGAGCTTCTCCGCCTGCGTTCTATTCGATACGAAGACGGCCACCGCTCCTGAGTCCTTGAGAATGTAGGCGATCTGGTCGGCGGGCAGAGTTGGATAGATCGGTACGTCGGTAAGCCCCGTCGTGAGGCACGCATAGTCGGCGATTGCCCATTCGGGCCGATTCTCCGACAGGATTGCTACGCGATCCCCGCGATTTATCCCAAGGGAGGACAGTCCGCGGGCAGCGTGACGCACCCGGTCGCCTACCTTCTTGTGCGAGATGGGCCGATAGGCTCCGGCCACCTTCACCTGCAGCGCGTCGGGTCGGTTGTACTGCGCGATCGCGTCGAAGAAGAGCTTGTTGAGCGTCCCGGGAGCGGGGCGCGGGCCACCTCGT
>JALYYH010000059.1 GCA_030946665.1 Gemmatimonadota bacterium | reverse complement strand
GCGATTGCGGGTGGCAGCTCGACACGGCGATGAAAATGATCGCCAAGGAAGGGAAGGGCGTGATCGTCTATCTCGATCAGGAGGGACGGGGGATTGGCCTGCTGAACAAGCTCAAGGCGTACGAGCTTCAGGATCAAGGGGTCGACACCGTCGAGGCCAACGAGCGGCTTGGCTTCAAGCCCGACCTCCGAAACTATGGCATTGGCGCGCAGATCCTCCTCGACCTCGGACTGCGAAAGATTCGCCCGATCACGAACAATCCGCGCAAGCTGGTCGGCCTCGAAGGCTACGGTCTCACGATCGACGAGCGCGTGCCGATCATTTCGATCGCGCACGACGAAAACTCCAGCTACCTCGAAGCCAAGCGGGCCAAGCTCGGGCACCTGTTCGCGTCCTAAGATGCCCGAATTTGCTGGATTGCCGAGCGGCGTCGGTCGGCGTATGGTCGTGCTCGCCAGCCGCTTCAACGAGCCGATCGTAAAAAAACTGGTCGACGGCGCCATGCAGGCGCTCCTCAAGTACGGAGTCGTGTTCGAGGACATCGATGTCGTCTGGGTTCCCGGGGCGTGGGAGCTTCCCCTCGCAGCTCGCTGGCTTCTCGCGAGTGAGCGTTACGACGGACTGGTCGCGGTCGGCGCCGTCATTCGCGGGGAGACTGCACACTTCGACTATATCGCCGGCGAGGCCTCGCGAGGCCTTGCCGCCGTGAGCGGCGAGTCGGAAACCCCGATCGGTTTCGGGGTGCTGACCTGTGACACGGACGAGCAGGCGGAAGCGCGCGCTGGTGGCGCGCACGGCAACAAGGGATGGGACGCCGCGATCGCGACGCTGGAAATGATGGACCTGCACAACCGTCTCGAGCCCGACGATGCGGATTGAATCGCGCGCTCGCGCGCGGGCGCTTCAGGCGCTCTATGCGTGCGAGATGCGCGGAGGAAAGAATCTCGATCGGGTCGCCACGCAGGTCTGGGACGACTTGGCGGTTGCGCCCGAGGAACGGCGCCTCGCTGGACTCCTGGTGGGCGAGGTCGCCAGCGGCGGCGCCGAGCTGGATTTGCGGCTCGCGGATGTGACCACCAACTGGCGGCTCGAACGACTCGGGGCAATCGAGCGCTCGGTACTTCGACTTGGCGCCGCCGAGCTGATGAAAGGCGATACTCCCCCACGCGTCGCCATCCAGGAGGCGGTTCGCCTTGCCGAGAGATTTGGTACGTCGGCCAGCGCCAAGTTCGTTAACGGAGTGCTCGACGCTTTCGCTCGACAGGCCGGCATCATCTAGTGCGGATACTAGTGCTGAACTGGCAGGACCACGAAAATCCACAGGCAGGCGGCGCGGAGCTTCATCTCCGGGAAATCTTCACTCGAGTGGTCGCCAGAGGCTACACCGTTGATCTGCTCTGCAGCTCGTGGGAGGGGGCGCCGCCACGCGCCAATCTCCAGGGCATCGAGGCGCACCGAGTCGGAAACCGCAACACTTATCCGTTCCTCGCGCGTCGATACTTTGAAAAGAATCTCCGCGCCAGGAATTACGATGTAGTCATCGAGGATCTCAATAAGGTTCCGCTGTACACCCCGCTGTGGCGTCTGCCGAAGCTCGTCGCGCTCGTGCACCACCTCTTCGGCGCGACGGCGTTTCGCGAGGCACCCGCACCCCTTGCCGCCGCCGTCTGGCTTTCCGAACAACCCCTGGGCGCACTCTACAGGAAAGTTCCGTTTGAGGCCGTCAGTGTGAGCACCGCCGACGATCTCGTGGCGCGTGGTATTCCCCGCCACGCGATAAAGGTGATTTATAACGGAGTCGACTCTGTCAGGCTCGCTCCGAATCCGCAGGAGAGGGCGACGAAGCCGCTGTTCGTCTACCTTGGCCGGCTCAAGAGGTACAAACGCGTCGACGTCGTCATCCGCGCATTCGCCGAGCTCAACGTCTCCGAGGCGACCCTCGAGATAGCCGGCACCGGCGACTATCGCGCTCCGCTGGAAGGACTGGTAAACTCTCTCGGACTGACTGACAGGGTAAAGTTTCTCGGATTCATTCCAGAGGATGAAAAGGTGCATCTTCTCCGCCGCGCATGGGCGTCTGCGTTGGCGTCTCCAAGGAAGGGTGGGGAATCAGCAACCTCGAGGCGGCTGCTTGTGGTACCCCGGTAATTGCGGCGAATTCTCCCGGGATCCGCGAGTCGGTGATCGACGGACAGACAGGATTTCTGGTTCCGCAGGATGACGTTCAGGCGATGGCCGCGGCAATGAGAGGAATAGTCGTCTCGCCCGATCTAGTCGAGGTGCTGGGTGGCGCCGGGCGGCGTTTCGCCGAGACGTTCACCTGGGAGCGGGCGGCGAACGCCACACTGGCGCATCTGGAGGAAGTGGTCGCGAAATGATGGGACGCATCTTTTCGGTACCGGAGTGGCGATGCCGAATCCGAAGGTAACTGTCGGGCAGCTC
>JALYYH010000005.1 GCA_030946665.1 Gemmatimonadota bacterium | reverse complement strand
GATGCGACGATTGTCGCGAAGGGGAAATCCTCGCTGCCCTCGTCGCGCAGCGCCTTCTCGAGAATGCCGGCCACGTTGAGCTCGGTCAGTCCGGGACGCACTTCTTTCAGCGTTTTCTTCAGCGCTGCGATCGCCATCGCGCCCGCCTCTCTGATAAGAGCGACTTCTTCCGCGTCCTTCGATTCGCGGAGGGCCTCCACCAGGTTCAGCTGCGGCCGCCATTGCCAGCGCGTCCCATCGGTGAGCAGCCGCTGGAAATCGCGGTGCAACAGGTGCGCCGACTCGAAGCCGATGACCTCCAGACCGCTCAGTGAGCTGGCGAGATTCCAGAGTCCGCTCCAGAGACTCTGCTGCTCGATCCGGACCTTCGCGATGTCGCCGACTTCGTCGCGCACCTGAGTGTCGTAGCGGAAATCGGTGATGAAATGCAGATCGCGCTCGGTCACGAGCACTAACGCGCTCGTCCCGGAAAAGCCGGTCAGATAGCGAACGTTCGGCAGGCTGGTGAGAACGAGTCCGTCAATGCGCGCAGCGGTGATAGCCTCGCGCAGCGCGGCAAGTCGTGCGGGCCGGCGGTCAGCCATTTGCCGGCACCGGCAGAAGTTTCACCAAACCTCGGAGCGCTAACTCGTATCCATAGGCTCCGAACCCGCAGATCACTGCGAGTGCGACATCCGCGAGCGCCGAGCGACGACGCTCAGGCTCGCGCGCGTAGATGTTCGTCAGGTGGACTTCCACGAATGGAATCCTGACTCCCGCCAGCGCATCACGAATCGCCAGACTCGTGTGGCTGTAGGCTCCCGCGTTGACGAGCGCGCCATCGAAGCGACCACGCAAGGCGTGAACCGCGTCTACGATTTCGCCCTCGCCATTGTGCTGCGAGAACGTGAGCTCGACGCCGAGCTCCCTGGCGACCTTCAAGAGTCGTGACTCGATGTCGGCGAGAGTTTCAGTCCCGTAGAGGGCGGGCTCGCGTGTGCCAAGCAGATTGAGATTGGGGCCATTGATGACGGCGATTCTCACTCGCCAGTGAGTCCGTCGAGCCAGGCGCGGAACTTGGCGACGTCTTCTTCCGACTCCTGCGCCTGCGGCACCCGCGGATTGACACGCGGTGTCGGCATCGGCGGTGTCGGCGGTGTTCTCGACGCACCCGTCGATCCGCTGAACGCGCCGGCGAGTCGCGACGCCGCTCGCGCGTCGGAGGGACTCACAGTCGCCCCGGCGAATACCGTGTCCAGCGACGCACCGGTAGGGGTTGCCGCCAAAGGAGCGAGCGTGTCCCCCGGCTGATTGTTTCCAGGACGGGATCCGCCGGCGGACGCGGGACGCGGAGGGCGGCGCCGGCCCAGCGTCGCAAAGAATTCCCTGATCGACGGCTGCCGCCCCGCCCATCCCTCTGGCTCGGAGCGTGACTCATCGCGCGTCGGCGCTTCGATCGATTCACGCTCGCGGGATGGCTGTTTCGCCGGCGGAGAGTCGATCGGCGACCTGTCGAGGCTGCGGCTCTCCTCTGACCTCGGCGGTGCACCGGGCGTCGGAGATTCAATCGACGGAGGCCGCGGAGCGGGACGATCGGCGGGTTTCTCGACGGAGGTCTCTTTCCGCGCGACGGCGACTTCCCCCGGGTGTGCTGCCGCATCTTCTGCTTCTATCTCCGCGATCCGGGCCTTGAGCCCTGCGTCCTGCGGGCGCGATGCGGAGAGCTGGCGATAAACCTTGAGCGCGAGCTGCTTGTAGCCCTGCTGGAGATAAAGCTGTGCCATCGTCTCGTTGACGAATGGTTCGGCGCTCGCGCCGGTGAATGTCGTTTCTTCGGATGTCGCACCTGGCTCTCTTGCTGGCGGGCGCGACTCCGAAGGCGCTGGCGCGGACTCCTCCTGACCTGCCGCGGTCGGAACCACCAAATCGAGCGCACTGCGCGCATCCTGTTTCGCGCTGGTCAAACCTGCTGCCGCGGAGTCGCCCGCCGGAACACCCAGATCTTCCGCGGCAAGTCCTTCATTCGCGCTCGCCTGAGCGGGCGATGCTTCAGAGGAAGACTTCTCAGTCGGATAATGTCGCTCGAGACCAATGGGTGCTTCAGTCGGTCCAACCGGCTCGGGATCCGCGGATTCTTCATCGGTGGACACTGCGCTCGACGGCTGGAGCTCAGGTGTTTCCTCCACCACCGCAGGAATTGCCTGGTTGCCTTCGTCCGCAGTGACACCAGGAATCCCCCCGGCCGGTGTGACTGGCGTCGCCTCGGACGATGCGTCGATCTCTTCTACGAGAGCGATCACCGCGGTGTCGTTGGGATCGGCGTCGAGCAATTTCGTGTACCAGCTCCTTGCTTCGGTGGTGTTGCCTGACTGCAGCGACATGTCTCCAAGTGACCTGAGCGCGATGAGGTTCTCCGGATCGAGCGCGAGCGCGCGCGTGAAAACCTCTCGCGCTTCGTCGAATTCCCCTTCCTCGTAAAGCGCCTGGCCGAACACGATCTGCCCGCTCATGTGGCCTGGCATCTGCGCGAGCTGAGCGCGACATATCTCTATGGCGCGCTTGGCCTGGCCCCCTTTCCGGTATTCATTCGCGAGCGGCGCGAAATACCGGCGGGGGTTCTCATCAAATTTTTCCTGCAGCTCTCGCAGCCGATCGTAGTCCATCAGTTCCCTCCGACGATGAAAGATGCATCAATCCGACCGTCCGCGCGACTTGCATCCCGGTCACTCAAACTCATACCTTACAAGGCTATAGCTCAATTCATCTCGCGTAAGGAGTAGTGCCTTTGCTGCAAGCCATGCGGGCCTCCGCAAAATACATCTGGATCATCATCGTCGTACTGTTCGTTGGCGGTTTCCTGCTCGCCCAGACATCTGGCCTGCTGGGACGTGCGCCGGTGACTTCGACCACCGCGGTCGCGTCCGTGAACGGACAAGACATCCTCGCCACCACCTGGTACCAGACGACACAGAATCTGGAGCAACAGGCGACCCAGGCGAGCAATCAGAGCATGACCCTCGATGAGAGAGAACGTCTCCAGGACCAGGCGTTCGACCAGCTGGTGACCGACGCCCTGCTCCGGCAGGAATACAAGCGCCGCGGCATCTCAGTTACAGACGACGAAATTCTTCAGGCGGCACGCTTCAGCCCACCCCCACAGCTCATGCAGTCGCCCGACCTCCAGACCGACGGCCAGTTCGACCCGGCAAAATACCAGCGCTTTCTGCAGAGTCCGCTCGCAAAGCAGCAGGGACTGCTCTTTCAACTGGAGCAGTACTACCGCACCGAGATACCCAAGGAAAAGTTGTTCGACCAAATCGCCAACGACGTCTACGTGTCAGATGAGGAGCTGTGGCGCCGCTGGCAGGACACGAGGGACACCGCGCAGGTCTCCTTCGTGGCATTCGGGCCCGACCGCATTCCCGATTCTGCCGTTCGCGTGAGCGACGACGAAATCCGCGCCTACTACGACACGCATAAGAAGCTCTTCGAGCGAGCCGGCCGCGCCACGGTCTCGGTGATCATCATTCCGCGCATGGTAACGGCTGCCGACACCGCCGCCACCCGCGCCCGCGCGCTCGCGTTGCGCTCCCGAATTCTGGGCGGTGAGAAGTTCGAGGACATCGCCCGCGTCGAGTCGGCCGACTCCGCATCCGCTGTCAGCGGCGGCGCGCTCGGCGCCGGCCCCAAGGGAAGATTCGTGGCTCCGTTCGAGGCGGCGGCTGCCGCGCTCAAGCCGGGTGAGATCTCACAGCCGGTGCTCACGCAGTTCGGGTATCACATCATCAAGCTCGACTCGCGCAAGGCCGACACTCTCACTCTGCATCACATCCTCCTCCGCATCCAGCAGGG
>JALYYH010000308.1 GCA_030946665.1 Gemmatimonadota bacterium | reverse complement strand
CGTCCAGTCCGTTCAGCGCTCCGAACTGCGACACGAATCCGGGCTTGGACTGCCTCAACAACGGCCAGATCTCGCGCTCGGCATACCTGTAGATGTCGCGGTCGATCGATATGCCGAAGGTGTGCGTCCGGTCCCTGCTGTAGCGCATCTGGGAGAGCGGAATCCGGAACTCGGCGGTCCAGCCGAGCGAGTCGATGCGGGTGGCGACATCCCATACCGCGTCCCACGCCTGGTCCTCGTTCCCGTCATCGTAAATAGCCTGATCGACCTTCACACCCGCGGCGTTCACACCGAACTCGTAGCCGGTTCGCCGGTCGTGATACGAGTCGATGAACAGCCAGATCATGTCCGACGAAGTGAAGGTGTCGCGACGTTCGAGCAGCCTGATGATGCTGTCGGGGTGGGGATCGAAGGCGCGAACGAAGACGTAAACGTTCGACGCGTCGTAAGCGATCTTCGCTTCGGTCTTGAAGCGCGGAGCCTTATCCTCGGTTGGACGCCACTCCCGGAATGCAGTGATGGGCGGAGCGTCGCGCCAGACCTGATCCTCGTCTCGGCCGTCGATCACCGGCGCCGCGTCCGCGCGGATGGCGGTCGCGCTGGTGTCTGTCGGCGGGCTGACCCGGGATGAAGCGGAGGCCCGCCCATCGACGCGCGCGGGTGCAGCTACGTTTTGCGGAACCTGAAGACTCAGCGCGAGTCCGAGGACCGCGGCTACACCAATCATTGGGATACCCAGTCTGGACGGGGTCGGGTGTTTCCTGCCTACCCGTGATTGGATGCCTTACCGGCCCAATTGGTTGGGAGTTTCAGCATTCGGCGGGCTGGACCCCGGTCAAAGGTCAACCCGTTATGCGTCAGGAGACGCGCCACGAGAATTTCGCGGCCGACCGCTCCTACCTCTTCGCTGCCGTGCGGTCCAGCGCCGCCCGAAGACCGCGAGCAAGCTTCAGCGCGTCGTCGTTCCCCCAGAAATGCATGAAAAAAAGGCGCGGCAGCTCGCTCAACATGTGGCTGTGGATCGCCGTGACACTGATCCCGTTTTCGTTTAGCGCCCACAGTACAGGGCTCACCTCCCGCCCCAACAGGACGAAATCTCCGGCCACTACCGCCTTGCCGACGCCGGTGGGTTGAAAGTTGATCGCGGTCGAGATGCCCATCGACGAGGGGATCTCGCGCTTGTCATCCTTGATTTTTTCGTGGCGCGGGATGCTCAGCTGATACACGCTGCCGTTCATCTTCCCGTGCACACCGAGCGCCCTGGCCACAGCGGCAGTGTCGAGAACGAGTGGGGGCGGCGCTGGGACCCCCGCCGCGGTTACGGGAAGCGGCGGCGCAGTCGGCGTGGCCGGCACGCTGAGCGGAGTTCCACTGAACCCGAGCGCCGTTCGTATCGCTCGGGCGATTCTCGCGGGGTTGCCGATGGCGTGGATGTGCATGTACATCACGCGCGGCGATTCACCGAGCAGGTGATTGTGCAGCGCCGTCTGCTCGACGCCGTTCTGTTGGAGGCTGCCCATCACTTCCGCGACCTCGCTCTCCAGCAGCACCAGATCACCCATCACCTCCGCGTGATCCGAAATCCGCTGAAACGCGACCCACGATCCGAGAGCGAGCGCGGGCTTGAGCGTGACTCCGCTCAACACGACCTGAAGATCAGTGCGGGGAAGAGCGAATTTCAGCACGCCGCCAGGATTGGGGGTGCCCTTCCGGCCGAGCGCGCCCTCGATCGCGGTGCGAGTCGCCGCAGGAAATGGTATTTGGGCAATCGCCGGCATCGCCACCAGTCCGCCGGCCAGTGCAATTACTGAGTGTGTACGAGAGAATGGGCGCATGGCCTCAGAATGGTTGCGGGACGATGTGAAGTCTAGGCCTGTACGGTGGAACGCGACACACCGATCTTTCAGTCGCTTCCGTTCGATTAGTGTGGTCATTGCCCAACCGAGGATCTCAGAATGATTCGTCTGCGCCGGTATTCGATTTTTCTTCCCGCCGTGTTTCTCGCCGCTGCTCCAGCGGCGAATCGTGCACCCGAGCGCCGACCGATCACCGACACTGACCTGTTCAAGTTCGTTTGGGCCGCTGATCCACAAATCTCCCCCAACGGATCGCAGGTTGTCTTCGTGCGGGTGAACGTGAACGAGGACAAAGATCGGTACGAGATGCAGATCTTCGTGGTCCCCGCCGATGGCAGCGCTCCGCCGCGTCCGTTGACCTCGGGACGCGGCGATCGCTCGCCGCGGTGGTCGCCGAACGGAAGAGAGATTGCCTTCGTCAGGACGCCGGAGCCGGTGGACGGAAAATCCCAGCAGGCGCAGATATATCTGATTTCGATGGATGGTGGTGAAGCCCGGGCGCTGACCAGCGCCGCGAAAGGCGCGTCGTCACCAGTGTGGTCGCCGGACGGGCACACGATCGCTTTTTCCTCCACTCCCGATACATCGTCGTCGGCAGCAAAGGCCGACTCAGCGAAGCGGGCCGCTGACACCGCGCAGAAGAAACACGTCAGCGATGTGCGTGTCATCACCCGCGCCCAGTATCGATGGAATGGCGGCGGCTACACCGACGTGGCGGCGCACTCCCACATCTGGACGGTTCCTGCATCCATCGGTCCCACCGGAGCGCTTCCGACTCTGAAGCAGATCACCTTCGGCAATTTCGACGAAGGCGTGCCAGCGTGGGCTCGGGATGGCTCGCGCCTGTATTTCACATCGGACCGGCACCTGGAGCCGTATTACGAAACCACTGGTGAGGAGCTGTACTCCGTTCCGGCGAACGGCGGCGCCATTGCAAAGGTCGCGAGCATCGATGGGCAAATCGGCAGCATCGCGCCTTCACCGGATGGCAAACGCATCGCTTTCACCGGATCAGTGAATGCGAAGCCGCTCCGCTTTTTCGATCAGAACGACCTCTTCGTGGTGGATGCGACTCCGGGATCTCAACCGCGCAATCTGACCGCCGGTTACGACTTCGACGTCGAAGGCGAACTAACCGCCGATCAGCATCCACCACGCGCAGGTGCAGGCGGTGGGATCATCTGGAGTCGCGATGGCAAAAGCCTGGTCGTAGTGACCACCGAGAACGGCCGCGCCAATCTGAAGCGCTTTTCTTCATCCGACGGGACCGTCGATTCGATTACGACGGGTGATCACGACGTGGTTGCCTATACCGCCAGCGCCGACGGATCGAAGATAGTTACCCTCGTTTCGACACCGGTCAATATCGGCGATTTATTCGTCGTCGATGCCATCATACCACGCGCGACTCCGCGCCAGATCACGCGCGTGAACGAGGGGCTGTTCAGCACCCTCGATTTGAGCGCGCCCGAAGAATTCTGGTACAAGAGCTTCGATGGCCGGCGCATTCAGGGCTGGATCCTCAAGCCACCGGGCTTCGACGCCTCGAAGAAGTATCCGCTCATTCTCGAGATTCATGGCGGGCCGAACGCCGCCTATGGCTTCACATTCACCCACGAGTTCGACTGGATGGCCGCGAAGGGCTACGTCGTACTCTACACCAACCCGCGCGGCAGCACGTCGTATGGGCAGGACTTCGCCAACATCATCCAGTTCCACTATCCGGGCGACGACTACAAGGATCTGATGGCCGGTATCGATGAAGTGCTGAAACGCGGATACGCCGATTCGACGCGGATGGCGGTGACGGGCGGAAGTGGAGGCGGAGTCCTCACCAACTGGGTCGTCACGCACACCAGCCGCTTCGCCGCCGCCGCCTCGCAGCGCTCCATCGCCGACTGGTCCGGCTTCTGGTACTCGGCCGATTTCACTCTCTTCCATCCGACCTGGTTTTCAGGATCGCCGTGGGAGAATTCGAAACAGTTCGCCGAGCTGTCGCCGATCACTTACGTCGCCAATGTGACGACGCCGCTGATGTTGATCGAAGGAGAGTCGGACATGCGGACCCCACCGGCCATGGGTGGCGAGCAGATGTTCCGCGCGCTCAAGTACCTGCACAAGCCGACTGTGATGGTGCGATTCCCGGAGGAGACCCATGAGCTCTCGCGCTCGGGGAAGCCGTGGCATCGGGTGGAGCGGCTCAGACACATCGTCGGCTGGTTCGACAAGTATCTCCAGCACCAGACCACAACGGTTTACGACGTCCGCTAACTAGTGTGAGATCATCCGACTCGTGGGAGTAGCGTCGTTCAGGTGCTTCCACTCGATGAGCGCCATCCGCGCCACCATCTTGTCGAACTCTTCGTCCGGCATGTTCGCGCAGGTCGGCCGGAGGCGCTCCGCGATGTCGCGGCGGATCGATTCGAGACTGGTGTGAGGGTAGTGCATCGGTGTCGCTCGTCGGACTGGAGCCAAAGATTGAAGGAAGGTTCCCCTATCAGCTGATACACCCGATCGGCGAAACGGAGCCACCGGTTCCACTGATGAGGCGTCCTGCGAAATCTGGTCGGCTGAACAGTGGGCGCGGCGATAGCTTTCGGTAGCCGGCCCGAACGGCTTTCAGGCCCGAACGGGATTCTGTCCACAGGGAGATTTTTCGAGCGTTTTCGAACTTTTGTTCCTATCTTGTAGGCCCTCTTCCAACTCCACGATTCTGAGGTATATGAAAAACACCCTTATCAGTCGTCGCTGGGCACTCGCACTCGCGATTGCGTTCATTGCACCCCAGGCGCTTTCCGCCCAGAACGGGAAGCTTCCCCCGCTCCTCGATCGCGAGCTGTTCTTCGGCAATCCCGAGATATCAGGCGCGCAGCTCTCACCCGATGGCCGTTACATCTCCTTCCTCAAGCCTTACAAGGAGACGCGGAATATCTGGGTCAAGCGCATCAACGATCCATATACCGCGGCCAAGCTCATAACCAACGACACCAAGCGTCCGGTCACCCAGTATTTCTGGAGCCGAGATGGGAAGTACATCCTTTACGCCCAGGATCAGCTCGGCGACGAGAACTTCAACGTCTACGCGGTCGACCCATCCGCTCCGGTCCCGGCCGGCCAGGAAATTCCGACGGCGCGCAACCTCACCGCCGCCAAGGGAGTTCGCGCGGCGATCTACTCGGTGCCGAAGAACGATCCGGACATCATGTACGTCGGACTCAACGATCGCGACAAGGCGTGGCACGATCTCTATCGTGTCCGCATCTCGACCGGTGAAAAGACTCTCCTTCGCCAGAACACGGAGCGCATCGCCGGCTGGGTATTCGACAACGCCGGCAGCCTTCGCCTCGCCGTCCGCACCACTGACAAGGGCGACACCGAAATCCTTCGCGTCGATCCGAAAGGTTTCACCCCGGTCTACTCATGCAACGTGTTCGAGTCCTGTGGCACGGATCGCTTCAGCAAGGACAACAGCAAGGTTTACATGGAGACGAACAAGGGCAATACGGACCTGACGCGCCTTGTTCTGTTCGATCCCACCACCAAGACGGAGCAGGTCGTCGAGTCCGATCCTCTCAACCGGGTCGACTTCGGCAACGCCATTTTCTCTGACCTCACCGACCAGCTGATTGCGACGTCGTACGATGACGAGCGCAATCGTATCTACTGGAAGGACAAGGCCTGGGAAGCGGACTACAAGCTTCTCCAGAGCAAGCTGCCTGGGAAAGAGATCACTCCCACTTCATCCACACGCGACGAACGTCTGTGGATGATCGTCGCCTCCAGCGACAGGGAACCGAGCGAGCGCTACCTGTTCGACCGAACCACCAAGAAGCTCACCTTTCAGTACCGCGCCTACGACAAGCTGCCGCGTGAAGCGCTTGCTCCGCAGAAATCAATTAGCTACCCATCTACCGATGGTCTGGCAGTCCCCGCGTATCTAACGCTTCCAGTTGGCGTGGCGGCAAAGAATCTGCCGCTCGTCGTGTTCCCGCATGGCGGGCCGTGGGCGCGCGACAGCTGGGGATACAGCTCGATTGCGCAGTTCCTGGCCAACCGTGGCTACGCGGTTCTCCAGCCGAACTTCAGAGGGTCTACCGGTTACGGCAAGAAATTCCTCAACGCCGGCAACAACGAGTGGGGCCAGAAGATGCAGGACGACATCACCAATGGCGTCAGGTATCTGATCGCGCAGGGCATCGCCGATCCCAAGCGCGTCGGCATCATGGGCGGATCGTACGGCGGCTATGCGACTCTCGCCGCACTCGCCTTCACTCCTGACGTGTACGCGGCGGGCGTATCTATAGTAGGGCCGTCCAACCTCATCACTCTGCTAAACTCGATTCCGCCGTACTGGGAAGCGGGGCGGATCATCTTCCACGAGCGGATGGGGAATCCGAATACTCCGGCAGGCCGCGCGCAGCTGGAGAGACAGTCACCGCTCAATTCCGCCAACAAGATCGTAGCGCCATTGCTCATCGTTCAGGGCGCCAACGATCCGAGAGTCAACCGCGCGGAGAGCGAGCAGCTCGTCATCGCGCTGCGTGATCGTGGATTCCCGGTCGAGTACATCCTCGCTCCGGACGAGGGTCACGGTTTCGCTCGTCCCATCAACAACCTCGTGCTCTTTTCGTCGGCGGAGAAGTTCTTCGCCAAGCACCTGGGCGGTCGGTATCAGGAGAGCCTGACGCCGGCGATCACCGAGCGGATGGCGGTGCTGACGGTCGATCCCAAGACCGTCAAGCTGACGAAGAAAGTCGAAGTGTCAGCGAATGCACCGAAGCCCGCGGTAGATCTCGCCCCGGGAACGATGACGTACAAGGCGCGTCTGGAAGCGGGCGGCCAGACGATCCCGATGGATCTTTCGACCACAGTCAAGGATGAGAACGGCTCGTGGGTCGTGACGGAGACGACTGCAATGCCGATGGGAACGATCAGTGATGTAGCGACCCTCGACAAGGGAACGCTTCTGTTGCGGAAGCGCACCATTCATCAGGGGCCGGCCGTGATCGACGTCGCGTACGCCGACAACAAGGCGGCGGGCAGGATGACGATGAACGGGCAGGAGCGGCCGATCGCCGGTGACCTCGGCGGCGCCCTCTTCGCCGATGGCGCGGGTGCCACGCAGGTGATCGCGGCGCTCCCACTCGCCGACGGCTACAGCACTACCTACCGCAACTTCGATCTGATGTCGCAGAAGGTGAAGCTGCGTCAGCTCAAGGTAGGGGGCAGCGAGTCAGTAACGGTCGCGGCGGGGACGTTCGATGCGTGGAAGGTCACGATCTCGCCCGCCGATGGCGGCACCGGAGAGACGTCGACGATGTGGGTGGACAAGGCTTCGCGTCGAGTGGTGAAGATGTCGACCATCATTCCGGAGATGAACGGGGCGGTGGCCACGGCGGAGCTCACCAAGTAGTCAGCAAAATTCACAAGCTACGAAAAGCCCGGCGATGATTGTCGCCGGGCTTTTTGCTTGAAGAAGACTAGATGTAGCGCATCCACGGTTTCGGATTCGTGGCCTTCGTTCGCGCGTACCAGCGGCACGGCCAATACAGCACCGCGATCACGACGACGAATACCGCATAGAGCAGCGAGAGCCTCCAGGTGTATCCATCCGGGGGCGGCGGGTTCATCATCGGATGATTCGCGAACAGCCACGAGTTTAATCTTCCCTCGCGCGCCAGGGAAACGAGTATCGCCGCGAGGTGGATCGTCGGAATGTGGAGCAGATAGTAGAACATCGGCACCCGGCCGAACGTCGCAAACATCTCTCCGATCCTGCCGCGTGCCCGTTCCGCCAACGGCAGCAGGAGAATAACGGGCCCGAGCGTCATCAGCAGGAACTGAAGCGAAGCAGGATACTTGGTGGTGTTGATGAAGCGAAACAGGACCGGCATCGGCGTTGGTTGTGTGACATGCCAGTGCCTGGGATCTCCGTAGATGTCGATCGTGCGCAGCAGCAGGAAGAGCACGATGGCGGAGGCGCCGAGCGCGATGCAAATCCTGTCGCGGCGACGTGGCTCGAGCGTCAACACCGCACCAAATGCGTAGCCGGCCGCCATTACGCCAATCCACGGCACAATCGAGTAGAGCACCATCAGCGTCGGGCCGTTTTGGCCGAGTTGTATCGGTCCACCAAAGTAGAGAATCTGCCAGAGCCAGCTAAGCGAGCTTCCCTGAAGAGCTGTACTCGTCGTCGGTGACACGGAATCCATCAGGTTGTGAAGCGCGATCACCGCCGCACCAAACGCGCCGATGGCGGGAGTCGGCAGCCAGATGAGTGCCGCAAGCAAGACCATGCACCAACCGAGCATCCAGATGACGCCGGCCAGCAGGTAATGGCCGAAGTCGAAGTTGAATGTCCAGGCGACGCGAATTACGGTGAGCTCGAGTAGCACCAGCACCAGCCCGCGGGTTACGAGGTATCGCGCCAGTGCTCCGCGATCGCCCAGCTTGCGGCCAAGCATGAATGCCGAGGTGCCGGATAGAAACGCAAATGCGGGCGCGACGAAATTCGTGATCCAGCGAGTGAAGAAAACACCGGGCTTCGGCCCACCCGGAGGAACTCCAGCGTAGACGCGCACGTGATCGATGGCCATCAGGACCATCGCGACTCCGCGCGCGACGTCGATTGAGCGTATCCGCCGCCCGGATTGCATTGCTGTCTACTTCGGGCTGCCGAGGAAAAGCTGGAACGGACCTTCTCCGTGCAGTTGAATCACAGTTTCTTGCCGCGCTCCACCGTAGTGCGGGTGACGAGCAGGGACGTAGATGAAATCACCGGGAGAAAGTGCGAGCGTTCCCAGTGCGACCGCGAGTTGCATTCGGCGTGTGCTTCTCATTCCGCACCTCCTCGTCGGGTTGACCGTCTGAGCCAGAAAAAACTGGGTCAGCCCGGTTTCCGGAGCAAGGTGCCCGCGCTTTTTGGCGCAACGACAACCGGCTAGCGACCGCGGGTCAGAACGATGTTCCCGTTTACCGTGCGCACCCGAATGACGCCACCACCGCGGCCGATGCTCTGCCGCGCGCGTATGTATCGGCGAGGCGTGCCCTGGCTGCTGTCCCAATTTGGCGTTTCGGTGGTCTGAATCGGCCAGTCGCCCACGATGTTCGTCTTGTGGCCGAGGTTGTCGGTGTACGCTGTCTCGAGATCCAGCGTGGCGTCGAGACCGGCAGGGAGGACGAGCGCTACCTGACCTTTGCCCGAATTCACATCGATCGTGTGCGTTCCGGCACCAGTCAGCTCGATCGTCACGTTTCCGGCGCCCGTGTGAGCTTCCACCGATCCGCTCGCCGGGCCGATGTCGATCGGGCCGCCTCCGGTCGACGCGTAGACTTCTCCGCCAGATGGTCCGACTCGAACTGCGCCGCCGCCTGTCGTGACGTGCGCGCCGTTCGGCGCGGCGGGCAGGAAGATCGCACCGCCGCCCGAACTCATTCTCAATCCGCTTGCTCCGAAGCTGCGCGCGCGCTCTACGGTATTATCGATGGTCGTGGTCGTTACCCCACTCCCGATGCCGCGATTAATGCCAAGAGCCTTTCCGCTGGTATCGACTCCCATGTAGCTCACGCCGCCGCTCTTTCCCATGAAGCTGACGGGTCCATTTCCTGTTGCTCCGTTAAGATCGCCGGTGACGTTTTCCATTCTCACCACGCCGCCACCGGTGCTGACGCTTCCATTCATTTGGGAATTCGAGACTTTGATATCTCCACCACCGGTCCGGAGATGCGCCTGGCCGCTCGATCTGTCGATGCTGATCTCACCACCGCCGGTCTGCCCGGTAAAGACGCCGTTCACACCGGTTATCGAGAGCGCTCCACCAGCCGACGAGATGCTCACGTTGAAGTTGCGTGGCACGTTGATCTCGAAGGCGTTTCGCGAGTTCTGATTGCTCCTCGAAACCGAGTAGCGGCTTTCCAGTCGCGCACCGGTGCCCGAAGGCTCGAGAGACACTCTTGTTTCGCGCCAGTCACGTCCGCCGAGTCCCGCGCGAACGGCGACCTGTGGCTTGTCCCATCCAAGGATGACCACCGTGCCGCCGGTCCTCAGATCGAGCCTGAGCGTCCCGCCGTTCTGGGCGGGGGCGGAAAGCTGAAACGTCGTGTCTGCGGGAAGCTCCGATTCAACGACTGCCTCTTTGCCCTGCGGATCGGATCTTGGAACCGCGCGGAACGCGGCGAGCGGCAACAGTACGAGTGCCGACAACATCGCTGCGGCCGGACGCGCTCCACTTGAAAGCGCCACTCGTCGACGCGACTCATTGAGCACCGCGAGCAACCGTCCCTCCAGCTGCGACGGCCGAGCCATCGCTACCGAGAGAAAACCAGGCGCGCCAAAGGCTCGGGCCGAGCGCGCGACTTGCAGCAGGTGCGCAGCGTATTCGGCGGGCGGAGTGCCGAGCGACACGACCGTGTCGTCGCAGGCGCGCTCGCATTCGGCCCGAAGCCGCCGCTCCACCACCCACACGAGCGGGTGAAACCAGTAGAGCGCACAAATGAATCCGGCGACGAGCTGAGCGAATGAATCGTTGCGCGCAACGTGCGCGAGCTCGTGTCGCAGCACGACGCGACGATGCGCTTCCGGCCAGTCGAGTGCGTCTTCGGGAAGAAGAATTACTGGAGCGCGTGAGCCCCAGGTGAGGGGCGTGCTGACCACCGAGCTGGAGCAAAGCAGCACCGCCTTCGAGACGCCGGCATCGCGGCGCTCTTCTTCGAGAATGCTGGCCCAGTCAGCGCCGTCGAGTGGCCACGATGAGCCGGCGATTCGGTGGAGTCGGAAGCGGCCGATCGCCAGCCACATGGTTACGGCGAGGAACCCCAGCGCCCAGAGAAGTGGAAGCAGCGGAAGAGCGGCGAAAGTCGCGCGAGCGCTGGATGAAGCTTCGCCGGCGTCGACCACTCCTGCGCTCAATGCCGAACCGGACGGAGCGACATCTCCGACGTTATTGGGCGCACGCGGGACGATGAGCAAACCAGATGCCCTGTCGTTCGCCGTCAAGCCGAATGCGCGGCCGAGCGGTGAGGACGGTCGCGGCAGAACGGGGAGGTTCCACTGAGGCGAGACCAGCATCGCGAGCGGGAATGCCAGACCGCTGACGATGGTTGCAAACAGAATGAGGTGTCGAAGCGAAGGACTGCTGCTTCCCAACGTCGCGGTGATCGCGAGTCCGAGCACGAGAATGAGAGTCAACTTGGCGAGTAGCGCGAGAACGAACGGGGTCATGAGGGGTCTCCTTTGCCGCGAGCTCTTTCAATGAGCTTTTCCAGGTTGTCGAGATCCTCGTCGCTCCATCTATCCTCGTACATGCCGACCATTGCTGCGACGGCGGAGCTGGCGGAATTGTCGAAAAAAGTTCTGACGAGATGCTTCACCGCTGACTTGCTGACGCGCTCGGGATCAGCGGTGGGGAAGTAGACGTAGCGCGGACCGTCCTGCTCGTGTCGGAGATGGCCTTTGCTCTCGAGGAGTCGAAGCATCCCGCGCACAGCGGTGTAGGTCGGGGGATCAGGCAGATCCGCCAGCACTTCGGCGGCATTCGCGCTTCCTCGGCGATAGATGATCTCCATGATCTGGCGCTCGCGTCGTCCGAGCTGGTCCAATCCTCGATTCTTCATCACAGGGCTCCAATACGGGTCTGTGCTGCTGGCACATTCATGCTCTCCCGACACAAGATGTCAATACAGTGACATAATGTCAATAGGCTAACACTTCATAGTGGAGTGAAGAAGAGGCATTCTTATGGAGGACAGATCCTTTGGGGATGACATGAACGTCCAGCAATCGATGATGACGAAGGCGCTGCGACGCTGGCGCATCATTCCAGTGATCGTGATAGAGGACGCAAAAAACGCGGTGCCGCTCGCAAGCGCCCTGTTGGACGGTGGCTTGCCAATCGCCGAGATCACGCTTCGGACTCCGGCCGCTCTGGATTCGCTGCGCCGGATCACTCAGGAGCAGCCCGAGATGTTTGCCGGCGCGGGCACGGTGCTCAACATGAGGCAGGCTGAGCAGGCGAGAAAGGCGGGCGCGCACTTCATCGTGTCGCCGGGATTCAATCGCGCCGTGGTCGATTACTGTCTCGAGCACGACGTCCCGGTTTATCCGGGTGTGGCGACGGCGAGCGAGATCGAGGCCGCGCTCGAGTCGGGACTCAACCTGCTCAAGTTGTGGCCGATTGAGACACTGGGCGGGCTGGCTTTCCTGCAGCTGCTGGCGGGACCGTTCGTCGGCGTAGAGTTCAATCCGAGCGGTGGCCTGACCTCTTCCAACTTCGAGAGCTATCTGGCGCTCAAGAATGTCGTCGCGTGCGGTGGATCGTGGATGGCGCCGGTGGACTGGATCGCAGCCAAACAGTTCGAGCGCATTCGTACCTCTGTCCGGGACACGGTAATGAGGGCCGCCAGGCTCACTCCGTTACCGCGACGCCAGTTCGAGCAGGCGGTTCCAATGCGCGACGCAGGGCTATCCCGGTAGGTTTATAGTTATCCCGGCTCGACCCTAGGCCGCAGCCGCCGCGATTCGTTTCTTCTCCTCTCGATTCTCCCGAATCACCAGCACCACGATAATCAGGAGAAAGACCACACTGACCGGGATCGTGCCGATACCGAGCCCGCCGGCGTCCTTCGGTTGAGTAAGAAGGTCGCCCATCGACGCTCCGAGCGGACGAGTCAGAATGTAGGCGAGCCAGAAGGCCAGCACTTCATTGAACAGCTTGAGGCGGTAAGCGAGATAAATGACGGCGATCCCCGCGGCGAACATCACAGCCGACAAGGGATATCCCAGGCCGAGACGCTCGGACAGCAGGTCTCCGGCGGAAGTGCCCAGAGAAAACGTGAACAGGATCGCGGCCCAGTAAAAGAGCTCTCTTCTGAGCTTGTAGATGGTGTGAACCGACAACGTCTTCTCGCTCAGGTACCAGAACACGAAGACCGCAATCAGGGCGGCGGAAAAGATCAGCGAAGTCGTCGTCAGCGGGACACCTAGGGTGTCGACCAGATTGTCCGAGATGAGGGTCCCCACGACGCTGATGAATACCACCACGAGCCAGTAGATCGGCGGCACATACCGTTTCGCCCGGAGCTGGAACACGAGTGAAATCAGCAGCAGCACGGCCATCACGTAGGAAGTGACGACCGTACCGAGCTTGAATGTGGTGGATAGGACGTCTGCCGCGGTTTCGCCCACAGTGGTCGCCAGGATCTTGAGGATCCAGAATACGAGGGTGACATCCGGAACCTTGTTTAACAGCTTCCCGTAATCTCTCGCCTGCGTTGCTTCCAATTGCGCCGTTCCCGGAAATGGGATGCGCGTGGTAACGCACGATGCATTCCCTACGCGTCAATTCCGCGCGTTTGAGTGATTAGTCAACTTCTGAATTGACCCTTTTCTGCAAACCCTCTTGCCATGGCGACCTGGTCTTCCAATATTGGCGCGCGTTGCACTCCGGGAGGCGGGGATGGTGTATCGATGTTTGCTCCTCACGCTGCTGACACTGTCCGGCTCCCTGATCGCCCAGTCCCCACTGCGCGAACGCCATAGCGCATCCTCGCTTCCTTCGCGCGCGGCTCAGCCCCCGAAGGACGACAACCTGAGCCCTCCCGTTCTCGTAAACGTTTCGAAGCTGCCGAGGACGGTGGAGGTGAGCATCACCGCCGCGGTCGCGAGGCTCTCCCTGCAGCCGGGTGTAACGAGCGAGGTATTCGCGTACAACGGTGTAGTGCCGGGTCCTACGCTCGATGTGCGCGAACGCGATCACGTCATTGTGCACTTCCGGAACAATCTTCCCGAGCCGACTACCGTTCACTGGCACGGGATACACCTGCCGTTCGAGTCCGACGGAAGTCCATTCCATCCCATCGCGCCAGGCGAGACGCACGACTATTCCTTCACCGTTCGCCCGGGCACAGCGGGCACCTACTGGTATCACCCGCATCCCGACCATCGCACCGGTTTCGCGATTGGGAAGGGACTCTTCGGCGGAATCATCGTTCGCGCCGCGGATGATCCGTTGCCCGCGATGCCGGAGAAGCTGATCGTTCTCTCCGACAATCGATTCCTGCAGGACGGCTCGATCGATTTTCCCGAGCCACACTCACATCACGGCGGCATCGACGAGGAGAACGGCAGAGAAGGTCCAGTCCTTTTCGTGAACGGGCACGTGATGCCAACTATTTCGATACGGAGCGGAGAGGTACAGCGGTGGCGTATCATCAACGCATCCGCGGGACGCATCTATCGTATCGCGCTCTCGGGTCACTCGCTGCTGCACGTAGGTAGCGACGGTGGGCTGTTCGAGAAGCCTGTGGAAGAGAGAGACATTGTGCTCGCGACCGGGGAACGTGTCGAGGTGCTCGTCCGTGGCACCGACGCGCCGGGCGCAAAGAGCGTCCTCCAGAATCTTCCCTACGACCGCTACGCACCCCAAACGAGACCGCACGACTGGGACACGACGCGTGACTTGCTCACTCTGCAGACCACGAACGAGGCCCCAGTGAATCCGCTCGCGATTCCAGGCACGCTCCGCAAGATCACGCCGCTCGATACGACGAAGTCCACTGCGGTCCGCACGATCGTGTTCTCACAGGGCCTCATCAACGGCAAGACGATGGACATGGCCCGCGTCGACGTGAGCACAACGGTCGGTGCGACCGAGATCTGGGAGATCGAGAACATCGTCGGAATGGATCATCCATTCCACCTGCACGGATTTCAGTTCCAGGTGCTGTCGCGGGACGGAGTGCCAGAGCCTTATCGCGCCTGGAAGGACATGCTCAACATCCCCAGGCACACCTCGGCCCGCATCATCGTTCGGTACGACGACTATCCGGGGAAGTGGATGTTCCACTGCCACATCCTCGATCACGAAGATCACGGCATGATGGGCGTTCTCGAAGTCAAATAATAACAATTGAGTAAGGAGCGTAAACGTGATGCGACGGTCGACGAAGCCAGCGTGGCACCTCAGCTTTTTTCTCGGCGTCTTCCTCACTGTCGCATGCACGGCTTCCGCACCGCAGGTATCCAATAGCGCGCCCATCTCGGCGGGTACCGGCAATGATCCGCAAATAGCGCTCGGCCGCTACATCGTCCTCAATCACGGCTGTGGCGATTGTCACAGCGGTGGCGTTCCAACACCTGGGGCTGAGGGGTGGCTTGCCGGCATTCGCACCGATGACCAGGAGTTTCAGATCGGACCGTTCAAGACGCGCCCCCGCAACCTCACGCCCGACAACGCTACAGGGCTCGGCCGGTTCAGCGAGAGACAGATCTTCAATGCGATCCGATACGGCTTGCGCCCGGGTGAGACACCAGATGTAGAGATCACCTCCACGATTCCCGGGCAGGGAAATTTTCCTCTGCATCCGAAGTATCTCGCGCCGCCGATGCCGTGGATCGCCTTTCGCCACATGCGCGATCAGGACTTGTGGGCCATCGCCGCCTATCTGAAGCAAGGCGTCAAGCCAGCGAGCAACAGGGTGAAGGACAGCGACGGGCCCCCGGATTTTTGGGCGAGCCGCTACACCGCCGACAAGATCGGACCGTACCCGGCCCCTCCGTTCCCCGCAGTGAGCGAGAAGGGACGGTAGAGATGAGGTCTCCCGCATGCATGGAGTGCTAGAGGGTCAACCACCCAAAGGAGGGAAGTACGATGCGATGGTCAGGCGAGTCCTCCCGCTATGCCGGTTTGTTTTTCTGCATCCTGCTGTTCGCCGCCTGCGCGGCGCCCTCGTCGTCGTCGCTCACCAGCAGCGGCAACGTTCAATCAGGTCAGGCACGACAGGATCAGGTAATGCACGGACGATTCCTGGTCATGACCCACGCTTGCGGCGATTGCCATGGGGGCGGGTCGAATCCCGCGGCCTTCGGATACCTCGATGGGGTGAGGATTCCTGAGATTCAGGAGTTCAAGGTCGGGCCATTCACCACACGCCCGAAGAACCTGACGCCCGACAACACTACCGGAACCGGACGCTTCACCGAGCGCCAAATATTCAACGCGCTTCGCTACGGACTGAGACCGGAGGAGACAGCGGACGTCGAGATAACATCGATGGTTCCCGGGCAGGGAAATTTCCCGCTGCACCCACACTATCTTGCCGTCCCGATGCCGTGGCCCTCATGGCGCCACATGCCCGACCAGGACCTGTGGGCAATCGCGGCGTACCTGAAGAGTCTCAAGCCGTCGAATCATAAAGTGCAGGACAGCGATGGGCCTCCGGATTTCTGGGCGAGCGAGTACACCGTCGAGAAGATCGGCCCCTATCCGGCCGTACCATATCCAACCGCCAACGAAAAGGGTCAGCACTGAGAAGAACCGAGCTCGCCGCGCGTCTGCCCACACTCGCGGAACTGGAGTCCGCAGCTGCACTCGTTTATCAATCGATGCCGGCCACTCCACAGTACCGGTGGCCGCTTCTCGAGGAGCGCATAGGGACAACTGTCTGGACCAAGCACGAGAACCACGCTCCGACAGGAGCATTCAAGGTGCGCGGCGGTCTCGTATACCTTCAGCACCTGCTTCGCGAAGGCAGGAAGCCGGCAGGCGTCATCTCGTCGACGCGCGGAAACCACGGCCAATCAATAGGATTCGCGGCGCGGAAATACGGCGTCCACGCCGCGGTTGTCGTCCCCCACGGTAACAGCGTTGAAAAGAACGCCGCCATGCGCGCACTCGGCGTCGAGGTCATCGAAGAGGGACACGACTTCCAGGCGGCATCCGAGATCGCCGACGAGATCGCGAGGAAACGCGGTTGGCACCGGTTCCCGAACTTCCATCCGTTGCTCGTGTGCGGCGTGGGGACGTACGCGCTCGAGCTGTTCAAGACGGTTCCCGATCTCGACACGATCTACGTTCCAGTTGGAATGGGAAGCGGTGTGTGCGGCGTAATTGCTGCGAGAGATGCTTTGGGACGCCGCGCGAAAATCGTTGCGGTAGTCTCCACCGCGGCACCCGCCTTTGCGCTGTCATTCGAGCGGGGTGAGCCGGTGTCCCACGAGGTGACTACGAAAATCGCCGACGGCATGGCGTGCAGGACTCCTGACGAATCAGCGCTCGCTATCGCGCGTCAGGGAGTGGAGCGCGTGGTTCAGGTGACTGACGACGAGGTGAAGTCGGCGATGCGCGATCTCTATTCCGACACCCACAATGTGGCGGAAGGCGCTGGAGCTGCAGCGCTCGCCGCCCTCATTCAGGAGAAGGAGTCAGTGCGCGGCCGCACCGTCGCCATCGTGCTGACCGGCGCCAACGTCGACACCAATATCTTCGCTCCCATTCTTCGGGGTCCAGCAGAGCATTAACTGAGTCGGCACTCAGCGAGCTTCGAGCGGATCGCTCGTCTCGTGGCGGGAGTCCGCGTTCCTGATCATCGCTGGTCGAGTTGGGCCGGTACCGGCGCCGGTCCGCTCGATGACGAGTGCGATCTCGTCGAGATCCGTCGCTGACAATGTCAGTGTAGCAGCGCCAATCCAGCCGTCGACCTGCTCCGCGGATCTCGCACCGACTATCGCGCCCGTGACACCCGGCCACGCCAGCGTCCACGCAATCGCGATCGACGACAGCGTCGTGTTGTGGCGACGCGCGAGGGGAATCAGCGCATCGCGGAGGGCCATATTTCGCTCCAGGTTGGGCGTTTGGAAATTGGCCGAGCGCAGGCGCCAGTCATCCGGCGCCATCTTCCTCACACGATCGGCCGAGAAAGTTTCGGTGAGAAGTCCCGACTGCATGGGACTGTAGACGATCACGCCGGTGCGATTCGCCCGGCACCACGGGATTTCGGCGACAGCGGCCTCGCGCCGGATGAGCGAGAACGGGGGCTGGAGCGAGTCGACGTGATGGATCACCTCGATTTTGCGGAGCAGCGACGCATCGAAGTTGGAAACACCGATCGCCCGCACCTTTCCCTCGTTCTGCAGCTGCACCATCATGCGCCAGGATTCCTCGGAGGGAGTTCCCGAGTCTTCGTCCGGTCGATGAAACTGGTAGAGATCGATGCGCTCGACGCCGAGCCGGCGCAGGGACGCCTCGCACTCGCGACGCATGGATTCGGGCGTCAGGATGCGACGCGGATCTTTCATGGGGTCCTTCGGATCCCAAACGAGCCCGCACTTGGTGAACACGTAAGGACGATCGGCTCCTTTGCGCTGCTTGAGCAATCGGCCGACCACTTCTTCGGAGTGGCCGAGGCCATAGACCGCGGCAGTGTCGATCCAGTTGACGCCGAGCTCGAGCGCGTGATTCATCGCGGCGATGGACTGATCGTCGTCCTGCGGCCCCCATCCGTATGACCAGCCGCCGCCGCCGATTGCCCAGGCGCCGAACCCGACGCGAGTGATGTGGATGTCGGTCGTACCGAGCTGACGCGTGGGGAGTTTGGTGGGCATGGCTACCACTCCTGCAGAGGATTTGGCGGTCGAAGGTCGCGCCGAGGATTATATATAAAACAACAGGGCGCCTGACACTTCCACGACCTTCAGGTGCGGAGGACCTTACCCATGCAGCAGGCGAACACGATTGCGGCCTGGCCCCGACTGACGCTGGATGAGTGGTCGGATACGCAAACGACACTCCACCGGTGGGCGCAAATCGTCGGCAAGACGCGGTTGGCGCTCGCGCCGATGCAGAATCATTGGTGGCAGGTCACCCTTTACGTCACCTCGCGTGGTCTGACTACGTCACCGATCCCGAGCGGCGGACACTCGTTCGAGGTCGATTTCGATTTCATCGACCACACCCTGCTGATTCGAACGAACGAAGGCGAGACGGGTATTGTCCCGTTAGTGGCGCGTTCGGTGGCTGACTTCTACGCCGACTACATGTCGGTGGTGCGCTCGCTTGGCATTGATGTGAGGATCTGGCCGGTGCCATCCGAGATGGGTGACACGATGCGGTTTCCCGATGACCGCGCCCATGCATCATACGATGGCGATGCGGCGCAGCGCTGCTGGCACGCTCTCGTTCAGGCAGATCGTGCTCTCAAGGAATTTCGCGGGCGTTTCCTGGGCAAATCGAGCCCGTCGCACTTCTGGTGGGGAGGATTCGACATCTCCTGTACGCGTTTCTCCGGGCGCCGGGCGCCTCCTCATCCGGGAGGGATCCCCAACCTCCCGGACCGAATCACACGCGAGGCGTATTCGCACGAATGCATCAGTGCCGGGTGGTGGCCGGGAACGGTCGGATCGCCTGTAGCCGAGCCGGCGTTCTATGCCTACTCGTATCCGGAGCCGGCGGGGTGCGACGTGGCGCCGATCAAACCCGCGGGCGCGTACTACCACACCCAGCTGCGTGAGTGGATTCTCCCGTACGAGAAGGTGCGCAATTCCGCGTCGCCGGAGGGCGAGCTGATCGAGTTTTTTCAAAGCACCTACGAGGCTGCCGCGGATCTTGGCAAGTGGGACAGATCCGCACTGGAACGGCAGCCGCGCAGTTGAGCTATACCGGTCGCTAGTTCGACGGAATTCGTGTTCCCTGCGTCGACCATACCTGCCATCGGCCGTCGCGCTTGACGAAGACGTCAGAAAAGCGCACGCGGAAATCCATCGCCTTGCCTTGCGCATCGCGACCGACGACGCGATTGATTCCCGTCACGACCGCGACATTGCCGTCCGTCCGAATGTTGAGATCCGAAAGATCCAGCGACTGATAGGTGTCCTTGTCGTTCCGAGCCTCAGCCAGCGCCTCAGCCTTGGTCTTGATTGACCCGTTTCTGCTGCTGATGTCGCTCGCATCAAAGGCGTAGTTGCGGTCGACCCAGCTCGCATCGTGCTTGAGCGTCGCATCGTTCCACGCGCGCTCCATGTATGCCAATACCCCTGGATCATCGAGCGTGTGTCCGGCGTTGGCCACGACCTGCCACCGGCCTCCACGTCTCTCGAGAAAGTGAACGCTCCTGGTGTTGAAGGTCTGAT
>JALYYH010000203.1 GCA_030946665.1 Gemmatimonadota bacterium | reverse complement strand
CGATGTCGAGCTGAGACTACAGCTCGAGCGGGTGCATGCAGACTGCTTCGGCTGGGCGATGGCCTGTTGTGGACGCGATCGCGATGACGCCGAGGAGGTGCTGCAAACCGTGTATCTGAGTGTGCTGGATGGGCGTGCGCGTTACGACGCGCGATCGAGCTTTCGAACGTGGATTTTCGGCGTGATTCGTCGGACGGCAGCATCGGAGCGGCGGAAGGCGTGGCTACGCGGATTGTTGCTGAAACGCGGGGCTCCAAGTCTCGAGCCCGACGCGCCCGCGTCGACGGAGGCGGGTGTCGACGCCGAGCCGCGTCGCGACGGATTGCGTCACGCGCTCACTCACCTGGCCGCCCGTCAGCGTGAGGTTCTCCAGCTTGTGTTCTATCACGACATGACGGTAGAGGAAGCGGCCGCTGTAATGCGCGTCAGCGTTGGCTCCGCTCGAACGCACTATGCGCGTGGGAAGGCGAATCTCGCGGCGATGCTCGGCGACGCGACGGAGGTGTGACGATGATCGACGAGAACGCGATTCGTCAGCGCTTTACGCAGCTGCGTAAGGTTGATCGAGAGCGCGCGCCAAGCTTCGCGCAAACATACGCCCGCGCGGGCTCGGGTCGGAGCGGGCGCGCGACGTTGCGTGTGCGTCCGCTCGTGATCGGCGCGGCGGCGGCCATCGTGATCGCGGCGATCTGGTTGGCGAATACGCGATCGTTCTCGTCTGCTACGGACACGGCGGCGATCGCAACCTGGCGCGCGCCGACTGACGTCCTCCTTCGGACTCCAGGCAGCGAGCTGCTGGGCACAATGCCAGCGCTCGGCGCGTCAGTGCTCGACAAAATGATACTGACACCTACTAAAAGAGGAACCTGATTATGAGACGTTCAATTCTTGCGCTCGCGCTGGTGCTAGGCGCCGCGAATCTCGCGGCGCAGGGCCCGCCGCCGATGGGACAGCGTCCGCCGGGGCAGGGGCCCGAAGACTTTGGACGGAATCTCTTCCCACCGGAGCTGGTGATGCAGCACCAGACTGAAATCGGATTGCAGGATTCGCAGCGGGCGGCGCTGACGTCCGCCATTCAGCAGGCGCAGAGCAAGTTCATGGACACGCAGTGGAAGCTGAGCGCAGAGGGTGAGAAGATGAACCGTCTGCTTCAGGGCTCGCAGGTGGACGAGGCGGCGGTCCTCGACGAAGTCGATCGAATTCTCAATCTGGAGCGCGAGATCAAGAAGGCGCAGATCTCGTTGATGGTGCGGATCAAGAACACGCTCACGCCGCAGCAGCAGGCGAAGCTGGCGGAGATACGAAGCCGAATGGGCTAGATGTGGTTGGCGCCCACTCGCGGCGTTGTGAGCTGGCGCATTCCCCTGGGCACGCGGCAGATGGGACACGGGCCCATCTTCGGCTCCTTACCATAGACCAGGGAAACCGGGCCTAGCACCCGCCCGGTATCGGTGAGCGTGACAGTTAGAGCCATGGTCTGTCCGGTGATCTGTCCGGTGAAGCTGGCTGGATGGATGATCCCGCGATCGACCGGATACGCGTCGACGTTGTAGGTCCCGGTGGCTTCGAACCGACCATTCGCGTCGGGGTGGATTGGGCCGAGGGCGTCGCCCAGGGTGCAACCGATGTGGACGTGGACGTCGGTGTTACTCACAATCAGCCCCGCATTGTCGCCGCCCCATGTACCGGCAACCTGGGTGATGGGCGTCGACGTAGCGGCGGAGCAGGCGAGGGCCGCGACGATTGACAGGATTTGGCCGATCCGCGTCATATCCGAAGGCTAAGGGCTGTCGCCCTGAGATCAAGTCTCACCGTCACAGGAAAACTCTGCGCCAGGTTCTACCACCCGCGTTGTGCTACGCTCCGGCGGTCCGCCCTCAGAGTATCGACGACAGTCTGCGATCGCCCATCAGTGCGTGCGTGATTGCCTAGCCGCAGGCCTCGCCTGTCACCGGGGTCCAGGCGTCGTTGTGCTGCGCCGTGCTCGTGAGCGGGATGCGAACCAACGGCTGGCTTGGCAAGTCTGTATGAATCTCGAAAATGAGTCCGCCGGACTCAATGAGGGCGCGAGCTTGGTCGACCGTCAGTGGCCAGGCGTAGGGGTGGAACACCCAGAAAAGGTTCGGCGCCCATTGGTCCACGCCCTCACCCGGCGCGTACGTCTCAAAGAGTCTGGATGGCGTTTGGACGTCGCGAAGCTCAGCGCGGATCATATGGCCGTAGAGAAAGTAGCTCTGTACGTAACCCTGAACTCTGACCACTTCCGTCTCCGGACGGCCAAGCTCGCGCTGCTCGCTAAGTATGGCCGCCGCACGCACAGTGCTTCCGTCGGGCAACATAACTTCGCCCAACGCATCCGCACCTCGCTGCTCGGGGCCGCACTGTTTCACTCCGCTGATGCCGCAGGAAGTCGAAAGGGCCCACACTGTCAATAGCATTGACCCTGCGAATAGGCGTTTCATCGGGACGCGCTCTCCAGCAACTGGATCTTCTGCCAGATCCTCCCCGAGAGCGCGCTCGTGAGCGCTTCGATCTCATTGACTTCGCTCAACACCTCCTGGTTCTTGAAGCGTTGGACCAGCAGCGCCGACAGCTTCCCGGTCAGCGAAAGAAGGTCGGTGCAGTAGTCCAGGTAGCGGCCGAGTGATGGCGGACTCATGGCTCCCTTCGGGCTCTCGGTGATTTCTGGCTCAGGCAGCCGCCGCCCAGCGGGATCCTTGCTCAGCTGATGCATGTCGACGACGTGAGCGAGGCTTCGTAATTCATGAAGCACGTCGTGCGCGCGGCTGCGTTTGAGGTTCGTCTCCAGACGAAGAAGAAACAACACCGCGACGCTGACGACCGCCACAATATTCAATACGGCGGCGATCGACTGCACGTCCGAGAACTTGTGCGCGCCCTGAGGAAGATCGATCGGCGGGCTGGCCAGGTACAGCACCACGGTCATCGCCCCAATCAACAATCCCGCGAAGATGCGTATCGGCCAGTTCGGCGCGTTGAGATACTCCGCGCACTCGGCGACCTCGGCGCCGACGGCTATCATCTCGTCCGCAACTCTTCCCAGGCCGGAATCCGGAAACTGGTTGTCGATGCGATCCCTCAACGCTGTGAGAGTGGCAATGATCTTGGATTCGTCGAGTTGTCGATAATGCGAGGTTGTCATTCTAGCGCCAATACGGATCACTACCTGTCCGGCAGCGCTCCGGCTTTCTGGGGTGTGAAAGGAACGCCGAGCAGGGTGAGCGCGCGCGCCAATACCGGGTCACTCCGAGCGGCGATGTCCTCACCCGTCGGCAGCACGACCTCGTCGGGGATCACGCCTGCATTTTCCAGCTTGCCTCCGTCCGGCATCATCAGATCCGCGATCGTCACACTCGTACCGTAAGAGATGATAGTCTCACTCCCTATGGCGTGAAAGAACCCACTGCTCTCCCGGACCGCGCCCGCCGTGCGGTCGCCTATAACCTTTCCACGACCAGTGAGTTGAAGCGTTCGCGCAAAGACTTCTGAAGCCGATGCGGATTCCGCATCCACAAGAACGACTACCGCGCCTTGATATCGATCCCTCCCCGTACCCTTGGCAATCACCTCTTTGCGCTTGCCTCGGCCCAACTCTGTAGCAACGACAAGGTCCTTCTCATAGAACTGTCCCGTGAGGCGAAGAAGGGTGTTGACGGAGCCACCCAGATTGCCGCGGAGATCGAGGATCAGCGCCCCACGCTTGCGCGCGGCATCCATCAGATCGTCGATCCACGAAGTGTAGCCGTAGAACGAGTGCAGGCGCGAGACGACCACACGATCAGCGACTTCCGTGAAACGCGGCGCCTCCTTCTCCCACGCGTTCTCTCCCTCGCGAATGAGCTCAAACAGATCGAAGGAGTTTCCCAGGTCGACTATGCGCCTGCGCTCCTTCACCTTCGCCGCGATGTCCAGGTCACGAGGGGTACCCCTGGGCGATTGGAGGGACACCCGGAGGCCTGCCCGCGGTTGAATTCCATTTATTGCGTAGCGAAGCTGCCAAAGATTCCGGCGAGTAAGAGGGATTCCGCCAACAGCCAGCAGCGCGTCTCCGGCGTGCATACCTTTGGCTTCCGCATCGCTTCCCGTTCTGACATTCAGGATTCGGCACGTATCCCCGACGAACCGCATATCCCACCCGTATTCCGCGCGATAGACCAGCCCCGGCGGAATGAACGCCGTGTGCGAGTCGTTCAATTCGAGCGTCGCCTGTGCGATCGCGCCGAGAACCTGCTCGACCCGCTCGGCGCGCTCGATGCGGGCCCGGGCCGAATCAAACACCGCCTTGAGGTCAACCCCACCGTAGGTGGAGTCGAAGTACTTCTCGGCGATGTCGGCTCTTACGAGGTCGAGCATAATGAACCCTCGACCGCGCTCGAGACGGGTGACTTGCTGGGCTGTGAGGGGCGGGGCGAAGATGAGAAACGCTGCAGCCCATCGTCTCGCTCTACCCACCAAGCTGCTTCCACAAATAAGCGTACGTCAGCGCCAAACTCTTCGCCCTCTCCTCGTTCGTCACACCCGACCCGTGCCCGCCCTCGGTATTCTCGAAGTAGTAAAACGGATAGCCCATCGCCTCCATCTTCGCCGCCATCTTTCTCGCGTGCGCAGGATGCACACGATCGTCCCGCGTCGTCGTGGTGAACATCACCTTCGGATACTTCACGCCCGCTCGAACATTCTGATAAGGCGAGTACTTCGAGATATAAGCCCACTGATCCGGCTTGTCGGGATCCCCGTACTCAGCCATCCAGCTGGCGCCAGCGAGTAGATGGCTGTAGCGCTGCATGTCGAGCAGCGGATTCTGGATCACGACCGCGTTGTACAAATCCGGCCGCTCCGTGAAAGCTACGCCGACGAGAAGTCCCCCGTTGCTCCCTCCAACGATCCCCAGGTGCGCCGGCGATGTGATCCGCTGACGTATCAGCTCCTCGGACACCGCTGTGAAATCGTCGTAGATGCGCTGGCGGTTTTCCTTGAGCCCCGCGCGATGCCATTGAGGGCCGAACTCGCCTCCGCCGCGGATGTTGGCCAGCACATAGACTCCACCGCGCTCGAGCCACGCCGAGCCGATGGTGGTGCCGTATGTCGGCGTGTTGGAGACTTCAAACCCGCCGTAAGCGGAGAGCAGCGTCGGATTGTTTCCATCGCGCACCAGAGTCTCGCGATGTACGACGAAGAATGGAATCTTGGTTCCGTCTTTCGACGTTGCCTCGAGCTGCTCCACCATGAGGCCCTTCGCGTCGAACATCGCGGGCAGGCGCTTCACTTCCGTCACCGTTCCGTTCTCGTTCCCGAGGAATAACGTGGTCGGTTGGATGAAGCTGGTGTAGTTGAAGAAGTAGCGGTTCGATTTCGTCGACGTAGAGATGATGCCGATCGTACCGAGGTCCGGCGCTGGAACTTTGTCGAACGACCAGGCGCCGTTCTTGTAGCTGTACCGGCGCAGCTCTCCGCGCACGTTGTTCAGGACGTTCATCAGGAGATAGTCGCGCGTTGGCGCAATGTGGTTGATCGTCTCGCGCGGGCCCGGCCTCATCACGAGCTTCATGCTGCGTTTCCCGGCGAGGAAATCGTTCACCGAAGTCGCGACCAGCGATCCCGTGCCCCACATGGTGCCGCCGACAGTCCACGGATCGCGCACGTACACGATCATCTGATCGCGCACCAGGTAAAGATCAGCGTCCGCCGGAATGTCGAACTTCACCAGCTTGCCCTTGTCGTACAGGTACTGCGTTCCCTCGTAGAACGTCTTGCCGTCGTTGATGACGACGTATCTCCGGCCCACCGCATCGACGACGTACGCGCCAGCCGAGACGTGGTCTGCCGGAACCTCGA
>JALYYH010000247.1 GCA_030946665.1 Gemmatimonadota bacterium | reverse complement strand
ATGCGCACCCGATCAGTGCGCTCGCGAATGTCAGAACAACCAGATTGTGGGGTCTGGCCAGCATTGCCTACCGGCTTTCTGCGGCCTTTTTCTTCCGTTCCACCGAAGCTTTGACCTTCACTTCCCTGGCGATCTCCGCGGTCAGATTCTCGGCTTCCATGTGGCGCTCCAGCGCCTTCCACGTTTCCTCGGTCGGCTCCTGATAAGCGATCAGCACGGCGGAGAGCTCAGCGTTGCGAGAGACGACGAGCTCCCTGTCGAGGGCGACCACGGCATGCGAGCGATCATCGGCAAGGATCATCGTGCGACGGGTCTTGTGCAGTACGGCGGGATAAGCTGGCGTCGAAGCAGTGATGCTCAGGTTCTCGATCGGACGAAAAGCTCCTTCCCGATCCTGGTAGTATCTGCGGTCGGGCTTGATGACGACTTTGACGGCCATACTGCTCTCCAAACCGGATTGTATTCCTCAATCTACCACAAGGAGAGGGGCGATGAATCAGTCCTCGTGGTAGAGGTCGTCGCGGGTGAGCGGAATGTTCGAATGGCCTCGCGCATCGGGCTTCGCCAGCAGTGTCTGAAGAACATTGATCGCCGCGCTCGTGAACGCGTTTGCCGACGCCGCCATGTACAGACGCCACACCCGGAAAGTGTGACTGCCGACGAGCGCAGTCGCTTCGTCGGTCTTTTCTTCCAGTGAGCGCACCCAGTGACGAAGCGTCATTGCATAGTGCTCGCGCAGACTCTCTACGTCGCGCACCTCGAATCCGGCCCCTTCCGCCGCGGCGATTACATCGCTCGTGGCCGTGAGCTTGCCATCCGGAAAGACGTACTTGTCGATGAACGCGTCGGCTCTCCAGAATTTTCGGAAGACCCTCTCCCCTACCGACCGCGGGCGCGCTTCGCCGAGGCTGACGATGCCGTGATTGATGAACAGGCCGCCTGGCTTGAGCGCGCGGTACGCGGACGAGAAGTACACCGGCAGATGAGTGCGTCCCACGTGCTCGATCATTCCGATGCTCGCGATCTTGTCGTACGCGTCGCCTTCCTTGAGCGTCCGGTAATCGCGGATTGCCACTCTGCAGCGATCCCCGAGCCCGGCCTTGTCGATTCGCTCGCGCGCGAGCGCCGCCTGGTTCTCGCTCAGCGTGATACCCGTGGCATCGACTCCGTAGTGCTCCGCTGCGTGCATTATCAGTCCGCCCCACCCGCAACCGATGTCGAGCAGGCGCTCCCCCGGTTTGAGGCGAAGCTTGCGACAGATAAGATCGAGCTTGGCTTCCTGCGCAGCATCCAGAGTGTCGTCAGCCGAACGGAAGTAAGCGCACGAATAGACCATGCGCCGGTCGAGCCAGAGCCTGTAAAAGCTGTTCCCGACGTCATAGTGGAACTGAATCGCAGCGGCATCGCGAACCGGAGTGTGTCTTGGTCCGAGCTTGCGCGCCTGGTCCGGGAAGCGCGTGTCGGCGAGATCGTCCTCCGCCTGACCCGGAAGGCCGATCACCAGTCGTACCAGCTTCGCGACCGCGAGTGGCGAGCGAAGTCGCCCGCCAATCGCCTCGCCAAGATTCGATGCGGCTTCCATGCTCCCTTCGATGTCCACGTCGCCACCGATGTACGATTCCACGATCGACAGCTCGTTCGGCGGGAGGAGCATCCGACGGAGCGAGGCGGGACGGTTTAGAACGAGCGTGAACGGTGCCACCGGGTTCGCGCCGTGGTCGACGGTGCCGTCCCACAACTTCACGTCGAACGGCCGCCGCTCCGGCTCGCCGAATATCGCGGCCAACACCGCGCGACAACGTGATGCTGCCCAGTCGTCGTAGACGACGTCGGATGGTTGGAGTTGTGCCCGTGCGGTGCTCATATCGTACAGTGTAACTACCTATGCAGGGTTCGCGCGATTGCGTGGAACGGAACGCGATTGAGCGTGGCCTCAGCCAGATGACCGCGGCACAGCCGGTATGTCGAGAGAGCGCCAGAGATACCAGGACGCAAAGGTGCGGTATGGCGCCCACCTGGCTCCGATCTTCAGCACCCGCTCCGGAGTCGGCAGCTTTCTCAACCTGTACGCACGCTGAATTCCCTTCTGAATTCCGAGATCGAGATCGGGCAGGACGTCGGGCCTGCCCAGACGAAACATCATAAACATCTGCGCGGTCCATCTTCCGATGCCCTTTACCTGCGTCAGCGCCGCGATGATCTCATCATCGGTCAGCTCGTGGAGCGTCTCGATCGGAAGCTCGCCGGACGTCACGCGGGCGCCGAGATCCTTGAGGTAGGCGGATTTCTGCCGCGACAGGCCAATCGAGCGAAGCTGTTCGTCGGACGTCGCAGCGAGCTCAGATGGCAACGGCGTCCTGCCGCCGTACAATCCCTGAAAGCGACCGTGAATAGTGCCGGCGGCCTTCCCGGACAACTGCTGGAAAACGATCGACCGCGCTACCGCGTCGAAGTGCGTTCCTCCCGACGCCGGCCAACCCTTGTAGCGGCCGACTTTCTCGATCACCTGCGCCATCACCGGATCGACCTTCTTCAGGTGCGCGATCGCTCTGCGACCGAGTGTGCTAGAACCAGCAGACTTCATTTTTCCCCGTGAGTGGCAGCGGCTCCCGATTGAGCCTGATCTCTATCAGCGTAGTCGTGAAAGGATAGAAGAATCTTATTCCGGTGTCGTCGGCAAGCGAAGAGAGATCGAGCGAAGCATCCCATTTTCCGTCTTTCACATTTGACCCTAATGTTTTCTCGCTGCCGAAGCCGTGGTACCCAACCAGCTGTGATCCCGAGGATGCCATCACCCGCACCCAGAGATTGGGAAGCCTTCTGTAATCGAGGTCTGCCAATCGAACGTGAAAGCATCGCAGGCTGGAATCGCCCTTGTAGGTGTGCACATCCAGATCGAACTGGTGGATGCCGCGATCCGTCGCGCTCGCGTCCCCGCGCCTGAACAGCTGGATGTTGTAGTCGGGCACCGGATCGCCTCGTTCGTCGACTGCTCTCACCACGAACTGCTGCCACTCGTCGACCTTCCGGCGCGCGCGCTCAGTTCGCTTCGTCGCGTCGTCGATCCACTGCGTGAAGGCCGGTGCGCTCGCAATCTGCAGTGCGCTGTCGACCATGTCGGCGAGCTCGTCTCCCGGCTCGGACAGTATCGTCCCGTGATCCTTGCCGCCAACCGATATCAGCGGAATATCCGTGTTCTTCCATTCGGCGACGGAGATCCGCTTCTCCGATCCAACGCGCGCGGGATCGCGCGTCAGGTCGAGAATGATCTTTCTCGTATTTAGTGGACATCCGGCCCACCTCACCGTGCCGTCGCTTCCCGGCTCATCTACGAGCCGCCGCAGTCCACCGTAGCTCTCGTTGCCGCAGAAAACGAAAACGTACGGGGTGCGCCGGGTCGGCCCGTAAAAGGTCTCATCGCCCAGCAGATCGAGATGCGCGAGATCCCAGGTGAAGCGACTGGCGAGCTCGAGTCCGTCGAGAACTCTGTCGCCTGCCTCGAGAAAGTCCGGACCGAGGTGTCGATTCCCTTTGAAGAGTGCACCGAGCCAGCTGCGACCCTTGTGCGCGAGCGGAGACCCGAAGGTAGCTGGTGCCAGGCCAATCAGATGCTTCAGACGCTCGCGTCGGCCGGCGTAAGCGGTGAGCCACGCCCGGATGACGAGCATTCCGGTGGAGTGCACGATGGCGTCGAACGGCTCATCGGAGCTCAGCCCCGCCTGCATCCTCAACGCGCGATCAAATCCCTCCGCGATGTCCTTGATGGTGAGTTCATTGGTGAGCGAGCGGTACGTGCAGGCGTGGACCATTGCGACACTGTAGCCGCGCTGGTCGAGTATCCGCTGCCACACCTTGAACACCGAGCCATCGTCCGAATAACCGTGGACGAGAACGATGGGATTGCGTTGCATTCGCGAGATATACGGCCGCTGAATCGAACCGTCGGGCGCGGGTGGAGACTCTATATTTGTGGCGATGCAGCCGAATGAATTCCGCAGGCACGGTCATGACGTCGTCGACTGGATTGCGGACTACCTCGAGAACCCGGAGCAGTGGTCGGTGCTGCCTGATGTACGGCCGGGCGATCTGCGTGGCTCGCTCCCGCAGTCTCCACCGTCGCGCGGCGAGTCGATGGACGCGGTTCTCGACGATTTCCGCAAGCTGATCGTCCCCGCGACGACGCACTGGAACCATCCCGCCTTCCTGGCCTACTTCGCCAACTCGTCGACCGGTGCTGGCGTCCTCGGCGAAGCGCTCACTGCGGCGCTCAACGTAAACGCGATGTTGTGGAGAACAGGTCCCGCCGCAACCGAGCTGGAGCTGTTGACGCTCGACTGGTTTCGCCAGATGCTCGGACTCCCTGACAGGTTCCTCGGCGTCCTTGGAGATACTGCTTCGTCCAATACGCTCTACGCTCTGGCCGCCGCCCGCGAAATGCATCCGGAGCTGCGAATACGAGAGGACGGGATGTCGGGACGAGCGGACCTGCCGAAAGTGGTCGTGTATTGCTCGGAAGAAGCGCATTCGAGCGTGGACAAAGCGGTGATGACACTCGGATTCG
>JALYYH010000216.1 GCA_030946665.1 Gemmatimonadota bacterium | reverse complement strand
CCTCCTCCTGTGCTATGCGCATCTCCGGAGTTACGTGGTCGATTATCGTCGGACCGATGAAGTAGCCTTTCTCTTTCCCCTTCACCACCGTGCGGCGACCGTCCACCAGGACCCTCGCGCCGGCTGCTTCCGCCTCGCCAATGTATTTCTCGATGCGCTCTCTGGCAGCGACGGATATCACCGGACCGATATCCTTGCCCGGAACGATCTTTTTCGCGTGCTCCACCATCCGCCCGATGATGTGATCCGTTTTCGACACCGCGACCATCACCGACGCGGCCATGCAGCGCTGCCCGGCGCAGCCCGACATCGACGCGACGACGTTGCTCGACGTCATCTCCGGATCGGCATCGGGCATGACGATCAAATGGTTCTTCGCTCCACCCAGCGCGAGGCACCGCTTGAGCGTCGCCGTAGAACGGCGATACACGACCTTCGCGACCTTCGTCGAGCCGACAAAGCTGATCGCCGAGATTCCGGGGTGATCGCAGATCGCTTCCACGACTTCCTTTCCACCGTTCACGATCTGCAGGACACCTTCAGGCAAGCCCGCTTCCGTGAGCAGCTCCGCGATTCTCCCCGCGCTCAACGGTACCAGCTCTGAGGGCTTCAATACCAGGCAGTTGCCGAGGGAGATCGCGTTGGGCAGCGACCAATTCGGCACCATGTTGGGAAAGTTGAACGGAGTGATCGCGGCGACGACGCCCAGTGGGTACCTCTCGATGCGACACTCTACGCCGCGACTGACCTCGAGCACTTCGCCCGGCGCAATCTGCGGTAGAGAGCAGGCAAACTCGCACAGCTCCGCCGACTTGAGAACTTCAGCGCGCGCTTCGCTCGCTACCTTCCCGTTTTCTTCCGTGATCAGCGCGGCCAGCCCGTCGATGTTCTTCTCGAGAAGCGTCTTGTAGCGGTAGAAAACCTGTACGCGCTCCTTGATCGGAGTAGCCGCCCAGGCGGGAAAGGCTTTTGCGGCGCTGGCCACGGCTGCATCGACGTCATCCTGCGTCGAAAGGGGCACGCGCGAGATGACGCTGCCATCGCTCGGGTTCATGACCTCGATGAATGGCCGGTTGGCACCGACGAACGAGCCGCCGACGTAGTTCCGTACTTCCGGGTACTTCATGCTTCCCCCAGAATTGGAGGCGCGTGGGAGAGCGACGGAAATCCCTCGGCAACTGCCCGAGGGATAGCTGGCTCTGGAGATGATAATCCGAAGATGCTAGAGGGTAAGGCGCCTCGCAAGCTCTAGTCACGTGGCGACTTACGACAGCTGGGAGATCTCCGGTCGGGTGCGTTTGACTACAGGCTCAGCTGTGAATGCAAAGCTCTTCCTTGAAAGCATCGACGGCACGAAGCATGATGCTCCTTGAGGGATGCCACACCTCGAACTGCACCCGGGAACGCTGATGACCGAGCCGACCGCGCCTGCCCAGCAGACGCCAGAAATCCTGCCTAACGTCGATCTTGGGATGTCGATCGGCATTGCGACGACCATCACCATCGTCTCCGCGATTCTGGTCGCCGGATCGACGTACGAGGTGATCAGAGGAACGCTCTCCTCAGGCATGACGCGATTGCTCGCGGTTGTCTCGCTCCTCTCTCTCGTCGCGATGTTTTACGGAGTGATCGAGCTCGCGTTAGCCGTTATCGCTACGACAGCGGAGCGGAGAAGACAGGCGAGGGAGGTCACTGAGCGACGGACGGGCGATCGCGCGAGAAAGCCGAGGCATTAGCGCCGAGTCGGAGGCTTTGCGTTCGGATCTCCTGCCATGCTTGAGCAACATGGTCCTCGGTTGTGAGCACGTTCCCGAGACCGATTCGCATCACCGCGCGGCCCTTGAGCCGCGTTCGGGTGAGGTATGTTCGCCCAGCAGCGTTCACCGCGTCGACAATGATTTCGTTCAGCGCATTGCCACTTTCGCCTTCAAATCCATCAGGCTGATACCGGAAGCAGACGATTCCCATTGTGACGGGAGCCGCGCGGACGAAGGACTGATCCGCATCGATCCAGGAAGCGAATAGATTCGCCAGTCGGCAGTGTTCGCGTATTCGGGACACGATGCCCCGTCGCCCAAATGATCGGAACACCATCCACGCCTTCAGGGCCCGAAATCGGCGTCCGAGCTGGATGCCGTAGTCCATGTAATCCGGGAACGCGCTGGTTGTTGCGTCGCCGACAAGGTATTCGGGCACGAGTGAGAAAACGCTGCGCAGTATCTGCGGATGGCGCGTGTAGAGGGCACTGAAATCGAGAGGAACGAACAACCACTTGTGCGGGTTGACGACGATCGAGTCCGCGTCCTCAATCCCCGCCATCGCCCAGCGGCCCTCCTCCAGTGCTCCGAGAGCGCCGCCGTACGCTGCATCCACGTGCAGCCAAATGCTGTGGGCGTTGCACAAGTCGCGGATTTCCGGCACCGGGTCAACTGCACCCGTGGAAGTCGTCCCGACGGTCGCGACTACGGCCAACGGCCGATGGCCTGCCCGGATATCTGAATCGATCGCGTCTCGAAGCGACGGCATATGGAGCCGGTGGTCGCCGTCGGTCGCGATACGAACAACATTTTCTTCGCCGATCCCCAGAACGATCGCTGCCTTTTCTACGGAGCTGTGGGCCTGGTCGGAAGCGTAAATCCGGTGCCTGGGCACATCGCTGCGGCCGGCAAGGCCCAGCCGTCGAATATCGGCGCCGGTGCGCTCCCTCGCCGCTGCGAGAGCGTGAAGAGTCGCAATCGAGGCAGTATCGTAAACGACCCCGAAAAATGTACCCGGAATTCCAATCAGCTCGCGCACCCAATCGAGGGTGATGGTTTCCATTTCCGTAGCCGCCGGGGACGTCTTCCAGGTCATGGCGCTCACGTTCAGCGCCGCCGCGGCGATCTCACCCAGCAGCGCCGGTCCGTTGCTCGTGCTGCCGAAGTAGCCTAGAAACGCGGGATGGCCCCAGTGCAGAATTCCGGGCATCACTATCTGGTCAAAGTCGCGCAGAATTTGATCGATTGGCGTCGCATCTTCCCATTCTGTGGCGCGGAGTCGGCCGCCAATTTCTCCAGGCACTACAGACGGGGAGATGGCTCTCTCGCCAATGGTTCCCCTGTAATCAGCGACCCAGTCCGCCATCCGATGCAACTGGCCGCGCAGTTCGTCGGCGGAGAGATCTCCCAGCGGACCCGGTAATGGCTCGTTGTCGCTAGCCACGTTCGAGACGCATCGCGCGGTCGGCACGCGTGTTGCCCCCACTGGCAGAATGAATCTGGCTCCGGTGGAAGAAGCGACCTACATTCTCCCAGTGAAGGCCTCGAGCCCGCTTCCGCGCGCGGACTTCACCGAGTATTTGCGCTGGCTTTCGTCCACGCTGCGAGAAGTGATTGTGGTCGACGCCTCGCCCGACGAGGTTTTCGCGGCTCACGCCAGCGAATGGGGACACCTGGCCCGGCACGTGCCCCCCGACGCGAAGCTGCTCACTCCCATGGGAAAGGTGGGAAATGTGCTGACCGCGATCGGCCTTGCCTCCTGCGAGCGGCTGGTCATCGCCGATGACGATGTACGCTACGATCGCCGATCTCTCACCCGCCTCATCGCGATGCTCGATGAGGTCGACGTGGCTCGTCCACAAAACTACTTCGATCCCATGCCGTGGCACGCACGCTGGGACACTGGCCGGACGCTTCTCAACCGGATGACCGGAGGCGACTGGCCAGGAACGCTGGCAGTGCGACGCTCCGTCCTGCTTGCCAGCAATGGGTACGACGGAAATGCGATGTTCGAGAATCTTGAGTTGGTGAGAACCGTGCTTGCGGTCGGAGGTCGGGAAGCATCCTGTCTCGACATATACGTGCTGAGAAGGCCATCTACCGCGCGACATTTCTGGTCCCAGCGCATTCGGCAGGCATACGACGAGTTCGCGCGTCCGCTTCGTCTCCTCATCCAGCTTGCCGTCCTGCCGATAACCGTCGCGCTGATCATGCGCGGCCACGGAGTTCTTGTAGCGTCGATCGGAGCTGGTGTCGTAGCGGTCGCCGAGCTCGGTCGCAGGCGAGCGGGCGGCGCTCGCATCTTTCCGATTAGCGCATCCTTTTTCGCGCCGGCCTGGCTCGTCGAGCGCGCGGTATGCGTTTGGCTCGCGCTCCTGTCGAGACTGTTTCTCGGAGGCATCGCGTATCGCGGGACGGTTCTGAAGCTCGCTGCCAATCCGTTGCGCGTTCTCCGCGCTCGTCATCGCCAGGTACTCGAGGGAGGCCTCAGGTCTGCGCCGGATCATACACCTCGATATCGATCGGCTTGAACTGTCCGTTGTTGGACAGCTCCGCGGAGCAGGCGGTGACGCCGACGATCATGTCCATCTCCGCCTGGAGAAGAAGATGATCGCCGGGGCGGGATCGGGGAGTGAGTATTCGCAGCTCTCCTGATGGCGACACCTCGACGTTCATGAACACATTGAGCGTAGTTGGAATCGAGTCCGGAGGGATGTCATACTCGCTCAGGGCAGCCGAGAGATTCTCGAAGCAGCTGGGGTGATGGCCTCTGGTCTTGTAGAGTATCCGGAACGTGTCAGGACTGCAGGGGGTGAGAAGGAAATCGTGTCTGCCGACGGTGTCCCCCACGATGTTCCACATCGGTCTGCTGCGATTTGAGTAGAGGATGTGACCGGTGGTGAGGTAAATGGTGCCCGCATAGTCGATGGTCCGTCCCGATGAGAGCCACTCGGCATGATCGACGCTCGAGAAAGAAATGAGATCGGAAACCTGCTCTCCGTTTGGGTCGACGACCTTCAGCAATTGCCCGCGTCGAACCTCAAAGCCGGCTCCAGTCTGGGGCTCGAGATGCACGCGACTCGCCAGTTTCAAGGAACCTTGGGGTGGAAGGGACACTTCCAATCGCCTTCCGTTTGGCGACCGGAATACTGTCTGGCCTCCGACCGCTCACCGAAGTCGGCGAGATTGGGGTTTTCTGTTCCCTGAAGTGCAATGTCCCGGGCCCGGATGGCGGACCGAAGGCCGTCGAACCGACCCTGCTCGCGCAGCCGGGAGAACTGCTCGTGCGGATTGAATACGAGGGTGGGCCAGTGGAACCGTCGAGCGGCCCTGGAGCTCCCGGGGTTGAGACCGACGACAAAAAAAGCCCGCCCGCCGACGCTGAAGGAAAAATGGGGATCGTCGGGGTCGGAGCTAACGTCCGAGGCCCAGCGGCCGTGATTCAGATCCGCATCGTGAATGAACTGCAGTTGTCTCCACAGACGTCGCTCGAACTCGATCTCGCCCTCGGGTGGAGAATCCGGGAAGACGGCAACGAAGGCGCGCAGACGATTCTCGATCGCATTCTCGCTGAAATTCGCCAGATCGGAGATGAGCGCCCGGGCATCGCTTTTGTTTCCCAGAGCGCCGTACACCTCCAGATCGTAGTTGTCGACACGAACAACGCTCCTGGCGCCGAGGCACGGGAAGTCTGGTTGCAGGACAAAGGCGCGGAATTCAGACACGACTCTCTCGTGCAAGCGGGCCACGGACGATCGCGAGTCAATCGTCGAATCAGCGACAGCGCGCGGATCGGCATGGGTCATAGAAACATGTTCCTGATCCAGTTAGGGCTGAAGTTCATTTCCAGCCACCCGGGATCGAAGCGAAGGTCAATACGGGTCCCCGGCCGCACACCAGCTTCTGCGAGTTGCGCCCGTGGGCTCGCACTCATGCTGTAGCGCAGAATGAAGGTGCCATTTGGAGCCTCCATATTGAGCGCCGCGACGGCCCGTGACGCAACCGCGTTCCATCGGGCAAGCCGCGCGTGACCCTGTTCCACCGACTGAGTGGATTCATGCCCGAGATGCTCCGTCCAGAGCCTCTCTCGCAGCTCTCGAATCGGGTTCGTTTCCCCAGCCGACTTCCGTACGGTCAACACGATGCTGACGTCGAAGTTTCTCACGTCTCGAAATACACGCCGCGCGACGCGACCGCTGAAATCATCGCCATACGAGTCCAGGGATGCACCATCCAGATTCGCGCTTCCCACCATCGCCCATTCGTCGTCGACTATCACCACTTTACTGTGAACAAAGACCTGATTGACTGCCGGCTCTGATCCGTCTTGTTTCTCCCCGCTCCACAGAGCGAACACTCCAACACGCGGATGGGCGAGCAGGCCTGCGCCGGCAAGCCTGGCGTTCTGCCAGCGCCGATACGCGGTTACATCCGGGTTCTGGTTGACCAGAAGAATTATCTCGAGCCCGGGCTCGCGGGTCAGCGCTCGCCGGAGGGCTTTGACCACCGAGCGGGAGCTGAGGTATTGATGCTCGATGTAGATGAGCGACCGGGCACGGCTTATTCCACCGAGCAAGGCTGCGCGAGTTTCAAGGCGACCTGGATCATTTGAGCCTCGACCACCCCTCGGCTCGGTCGTCACGATCGCCGTAGTCAAACCCGCTGCGGTGAGAGCCACGGCCCGTGATCGCGTCGGCGCTGCTTCCCGCGATTTTCCAGGCTTGGCGCCCTGCCAGTAACGCGCAAAGACCTCTGCGAGCTCGTGCACGATTGGCCCGCGGACTCCCACCGATACATCGTGAATTGGGCGTCCGGCCAGCTCGCGATGGGGGCGACGATGGTCCGACACACTGTGCGCTGAAGTGTCCCAGTATCCATTCACGAAAGGGGAGCCCAGAACGAACGCGCGCTGCTCGTCGACAATCACCATTTTCGCGTGTAGCAGCTGCGGAAACCGACTGATTCCTCGCACTTGCACCAGCCCCGTGGATATTTTGCGCTCAGCGAGGTAGCGCAGGAGCGGACGTTTGGTGTCGAGGAGCGCCGTGGAATTGAGAAGAATCTTCACGCCGACACTCCGCTCCGCGCTAGTGGCCAGAATCACGTCGAGCAGGTTTTCGTCACCTGTGTCCGCCCTGGATCCAGCATCGGCGGTCGCGTACCCTCTGCAGTCCGCGTCGAATGCGAGCTGCGAGATCCAGATGGATTCCCGTGCGTCGCGGAGGGCCGCCACCAACGCACCGTACGCTTCGCCGTTGTCGATCAACCAATCGATCTGAGTGCGGGCGTGGCCCGACTCGTCGCCGAAGCGGGAATTGATGGACGTCCGGTGACGTCTCAGCGTGGCCTCAGATCGCATCGGGTTCCCCCAGATTCGCTCGTAATACTCGCATGGGCGCGTCGTCACTCGACGTAAGCGGGCGACGAGTCCGAATCAGCTCGGCAATGCCAGACAACGCGATCGCTCCGCACAACGGCAGCAGATAATAAACGGTTCGGTACACCAGGAGCGACGCGACCATTGAAGCCGACAACCCGGGAGGAGCTGCGCGCCCTTCCGCCGACCCCGCCAAAAGAGCCAGCACAATGGCTTCGAACACCCCGACGCCTCCCGGAACGTGACTGATGACCGCGGCGGTTTGAGCGATGAGGTAGACTCCAAGAAAGGCGCTGAACGAAATGTGCAATGTGCGCGGGAGCAGAAGGAACAGCACCGCCCCAGCGAACACCCAGTCGAGCGATGAAACGCCAATCTGTTTCAGCGCCAATCCGAGACTTGGGCGACGGATTCGCCAACGTCCGCGTCCGAGAAAATCTGAACGGCCGAATGTCCCCCAAAGGCAGTACGCCACCACCGGCAGAAGCAGAAGGATTCCGAACGGAGCCAGCGAGAGCGCGGCGTTGAAGAAGCGCACGCGTCCCGGCGTCGTGAGGAATGCGAGCGATCCGGTCGCGAGAAGTCCAAGCGTGGCGGTGACCGTAACGAACACGCTCAGGCGCGTTACGTCGAGAGCGTTCAACCCATACCGCGAGTAGGACCGAATTCTCACCGCGGCGCCCGTGAGAATTGCCAGACCGACCGATTGGCTGTACGCATGCGCGACAAACGCGGTAGCGAAGGCTGTCCGCCGCGGTACGATCCGTTCCGCTCGCTTGCCGACGTAGCGGAGCGCTAGCAGCTCGAAGAGTCCGAGAGTCAAAAAGCTGGCGATGGTGAACGCCAGACCCAGCGCCAGGTGCGGAAGTCCGTAACCGCGGACATTGGCAACGAGATCGTCGAGGCCTAGTCCGTCGAGCTCACGCCTGAGGACCAGAAACGCGGACGCCAGCAGCGCGACACGAAAAAGCGTGGAGAGGATTTTTCGGCGCGGATTCGTTGTGCCCGCTGACAAGACCTCGTGTGACTCCAATTACCGTCTCCGTTTTGACCCTGTGCACCTCCGCGTGTCTCCTCACTCTCTATTCAATTACGCTGCCACGCCGTTTGGGTTCCGTTCTCGGCCGTCAACGACAAAAAAAGCCCCGTCCGATATGCACCAGACAGGGCCGAAATCTGAAACTGCTGCACGTGACTACCAGCGATAGTGCGCGAAAGCCTTGTTCGCTTCTGCCATGCGGTGCGTGTCTTCCTTTTTCTTGACCGCGTTACCCTCACCCTTGCTGGCGGCGATCACTTCGGCGGCGAGCTTCTCCGCCATTGATTTCTCGTTGCGGCCGCGAG
>JALYYH010000208.1 GCA_030946665.1 Gemmatimonadota bacterium | reverse complement strand
GCTCCAACCGCTCGGTGACGGCTGCCAGCGCCGCCGCCGTCGACCACGCCTCGAGCGAATCACCGTCGATTCCCTTGATGTCGTTCATGAACAGCTCGGCGATGAGCGTGATGTCGTACCCGATCTGCTCACTCCTCTGGGCGAGCCGCTTTACGTAGTCCCACGTCGCGCTCATCCCTTCATCGGGGACGTTGCGCAGCCACCCGCCGAACACCGGAAGCCAGTAGCCGTACCTCATTGGGCGAATCCTGCCGGGGAGAGAACTCTCGTTCTCTCCACCAGATAGTCGACGAGGCGCTCGAAAGGATCGAACCCGACCACGTTCCTTGGATCCGCCACGAAGTTGGAAAGCGCGTTGATGTCGTAGAAGTAGTGCTCCCCGTCGCGGTCGTCGACGAGGTATTCGATTCCACCGACGTCGAGCTCGACGTGTCGCGCGATCTCCTCCACCTGACGGACGATGTCTCTGGGCGGTGTGGCCTGCTCGACGCGCATTCCGTTCCTCGGCGCATCAACCGCACACGCGCCTCGCGAGAGCTGCTGTCCATCCGTGGTCTGGCAGACGTCGGCGGGACACAGGTTGAACGAACCCTCGGCCGGATAAACGTTGATTGCGTAGAGAAACTTTCCATCGAGCACTTCCACCCGCGTGATGTGGGAGTCGCGCAGCGGCGCGAGCTCCTGGACGAGCGCGACGTGATCCACACCGAGATCGATCAGTCCCACACTGGCGGCGGATGCCAGCGATTCCGCGTTGTCGAACCGCGTAATGCCCGCGCCGCTCCCTCCAATGTTCGCCTTCACGACGACCGGGAACCGCAGGTCCCGTGCGGCCTCGGGAGCGAGCGCGCCGTTGTTGATCACTCGAGCTCGCGGATAGGGAAGTCGGAGCTGTTCGAGCACCTCGAGCTGGAGTGCCTTCGAGATTTCCATCTGATAGGCGGCGGGCCCGTTCACCAGCGGGACTCTGATCCGCTCGAGGTGGCGCAGCCAGCTCAGGGTGTGAAACGTCACCTGCTGGTGGCCGCGCAGGTACGCCGAAGGGCTCGCGCGATTGAAGACGAGGGAATACGGCGATTCGGTTTCTGAAGGATCGTACGTGTGCGCCGCCGCGTCGATTCGCACATACGGTGTTCCCCGCCGATCCAGTTCGGCGAACAGCGGCCTGAACCAGTCCGGATGCTCGTGGTAGATCGCAATGGGTGCGTCGGGTGTTGCCGGCATCGAATGTCTCCGCGACATCGCTGAAAAAAGAAAAAACCGCATCCCTGAAGAGAGAGACGCGGCTTCTGGCCTGCGAGAGCTTTCGCTCTATCTGTGCAAGATCGTTTGGAATGCGCACGAGATGCTCAGCGTCTCTCCGTTGCTACGAGGTCCGCGATAACACATAAGCACTCGGCGCGCGTGTGTCATGTTGCTTCAACCTAGCGCCGGAAATTCGCTGGTCAAGCCTCGGGGCGAACTCGCGCCGGGCACAAGTCTGGCTTAGCATCAAGGCATGCAAGCGCGCCAGCCCGTAACTCTGCCCACGCGAGATGTCGTCCGCATACTCGCCATCATCTTCGGGTTCTACGTCGCCGTACGACTGGTCTGGGTCGCGCATCCGGTGGTGTTCCTGTTCTTCCTCGGCGTCATGTTCGGGCTCCCGATTGCCCAGGCGGCGGACTGGTTCGAGGCGCGAAAGATTCCGCGCGGAATTGGAGTCACCATCGTCCTCACCGTTTTTCTTGGACTCCTCATCGGGGGCGCGGTGGGCATGGCGCCGATTCTCCGCGCCCAATCGCGGGAGCTCCAACAGCGTCTGCCGGAGGCCATGGACAAGATCGACGGGTGGCTGGGACATCGAGCCGGCGGCGTGCTCGGCATTCTGTTCAACGAATCGAGCATCGATTCTGTTGCAATCCGCAGAGACAGCACCGTCGCTTTGGCGCCAGGCGCTCCCGGTCGAGTGTCCACTACCCGGGCCGACACTGTCGCGGTAGGCGGAGACCTGCGACGCGAGATAACGAGGCAATTCAGCGGCGCTCAACACTCTTTCCTTCGCGTTCTGACGTCGACCTTCGCCATAAGCGGAGCATTTCTGCTGGTGTTGTTCATCGCCGCGTACGTCGGCGTTGATCCGGCACTCTATCACGGCGGAATTCTCCAGCTCGTGCCTGCTCGCGAGCGGGATCGAGCCGCGCTCACTCTGACGCGGCTTGCCACCACGCTCCGCCGCTGGCTCGTGACTCAACTGATCGCGATGGTCGTGATTGGCGCCGTCACGACTGTCTTTCTCCTGGTGATCCACGTCAAGGCAGCGCTCCCGCTGGGCATCCTGGCTGGAGTATCCAAGTTCATTCCCATCGTCGGCTCCATCTTCGCGGCAATTCCGGCGATAGCGATGGCATTCATCGACTCACCGCACAAGGCGCTGGTCGTCGCTATCGGCTACGTCGTGATCCAGTTTGTGGAGAATCACGTGCTTGTCCCGCTCCTCATGAAACGGGGGGTGGACCTCCCGCCGGCAATGACGCTCGGAATCCAGGCGCTGATGTCCGTCCTGTTCGGCTTCCTCGGCTTGCTGGTAGCGGTACCTCTGCTTGCCGCGATTCTTACGGTGGTGCGAACGATGAGCGGGAAAGAGCTGAGAGAGATATCAGCCGAGGCTGATTCCCACCTACTGGCTCGCCACGAGGCGGTCTAGCGCCCGCTCGATCATCGGACCTGCGATGATCAGTGACTTCAGCGAGTGTGCGGCGAACGGGATTACCGTGTAGCTCAGGCGTGAGCCACCAGCAGCGATGAAGTCCAGATCGAATTTGCGTTCCTTGTCACTCGCGCCACGGAGCAGGGCGATGTGCACGTTCCGCGGAGTATTCCGGATCTGCTCCGTCACTGAAAAGCTGCCCGGCTCCGTCGGCTCTCCAATGTTCATCCTGTCATTGAGCGTAACCATCGGGTGGTCGCGTTTTGTCGGGCCGAGCACCAGCACTCCCATGACCCCCGGCAGTGGCGTGTTGGCCTCGGTCCAAAGGGCGATGTCTGCGCCGAACGAGTGGCCACCGATAATGATCGGGACGGAGTCGGCCCCCAGCTCGTGCATCGACCGCGCTATCAGTGTCGGGAGCTCGTGCGCGAGGATGCTGTCACGGAGAAGAGCCGAATCGGGGAGCGTATCGAGAAACTTCTTCACGTCGAATCCCACCACTGCATACCCGCTCGCGGCGAGGCGCTCGGCTAGCTTCTGGTGCGGCTCCCAGAAGCCGAGGTCATTGCCGAGAAAAAAAACCCCAGCCCTGGGATGCCTCGTCGACCCTTTGCTGGGATAGAAATACAGTGGCTGCCGAAGCAGGTCAGGATCGCGCGGGACGTATGCCGAATGCGCGGGGGAGCAGCGTACTGACGACATCACTATCAGCGCACTGATCGTCAGCGATTTCAATTTCACCTGGACACCACTCCCGCCAATCCCCCGGAGATCAGCGATGCGACATTCGTAAGAATTCTGGGCAGTACCAGACCTCCCGGTGATGCCAGATAGCGCGGCTCCCAGATCGGATCGAACTTTTCCTTGTATTGCCTGAGTCCCTGAAAGTTGTAAAACGGCTCGCCGCGACTGA
>JALYYH010000169.1 GCA_030946665.1 Gemmatimonadota bacterium | reverse complement strand
AAAGAGCGATTCATATGGCAGCCAAGGAACTACACTTCAATACCGATGCGCGCGCGGCCCTAAAGCGCGGCGTCGACCAGCTCGCCGAGGCGGTCAAGGTTACTCTTGGCCCCAAGGGACGGAACGTCGTCATCGACAAGAAATTCGGTGCGCCTACGGTGACCAAGGACGGCGTCACCGTCGCGAAGGAGATCGAGCTCTCGGATCCGCTCGAGAACATGGGAGCGCAGATGGTGAAGGAAGTCGCTACCAAGACCAGCGACCTCGCCGGTGACGGCACCACCACAGCGACCGTTCTCGCTCAGGCCATTTTCCGTGAAGGCCTCAAGAACGTTACCGCTGGTGTGAACCCGATGGCGCTCAAGCGCGGTATCGACTCCGGCGTCTCCGCAATCGTGGAAGAGCTGAAGAAGATGAGCGTGCCGACCAAGGGCAAGAAGGAAATCGCCCAGGTTGGATCGATCTCCGCCAACAACGACAAGGAGATCGGCGATCTGATCGCGGACGCGATGGAGAAGGTCGGCAAGGACGGCGTCATCACAGTCGAAGAGGCGAAGGGCCTCGAGACGACGCTGGAGACCGTGGAAGGTATGCAGTTCGATCGCGGATACCTCTCGCCGTACTTCGTCACCGATCCGGAAAAGATGGAAGCGGTGCTCGAGGATGCTCTCATTCTCGTCCACGACAAGAAGATCTCTTCGATGAAGGACCTCCTCCCGATTCTCGAGAAGGTCGCTCAGATTGGCAAGCCTTTGCTGATCATCGCGGAGGACATCGAAGGTGAGGCGCTGGCGACTCTGGTAGTCAACAAGCTTCGCGGCACGCTCCGAGTTTCGGCCGTCAAGGCGCCGGGCTTCGGCGATCGTCGCAAGGCAATGCTCGAGGACATCGCGGTCCTCACCGGCGGCCAGGTGATTTCCGAGGAAGTCGGATTCAAGCTCGAGAACGCCGTCGTGACCGATCTTGGTCGCGCCAAGCGTCTCGTCGTCGATAAGGAGACCACGACCATCATCGATGGTCAGGGCGACGAGGACAAGATCAAGGGACGCATCAAGGAGCTCAAGGCCGCGATCGAGAAGACCACTTCCGATTACGATCGCGAAAAGCTTCAGGAGCGTCTGGCCAAGCTTGCCGGTGGCGTAGCGGTGATCAACGTGGGTGCCGCGACCGAGAGCGAGATGAAGGAAAAGAAGGCACGAGTAGAGGATGCCTTGCATGCTACACGAGCAGCAGTGGAGGAGGGTATCGTCCCGGGCGGCGGTGTCGCACTCGTGCGTGCGCAAAAGGCGCTCAAGGGTCTCAAGCTCTCCGAAGCCGACGAGCAGATCGGTGTCGACATCATCCGTCGCGCGATCGAAGAGCCAATGCGGATCATCGTGCAGAACGCCGGTGGTGAAGGCTCGATCGTCGTCGAGAAGATCCGTCAGTCGAAGGACAACAATTACGGATACAACGCACTTACCGATGAGTACGAAGATTTGGTAGCGGCGGGCGTCATCGACCCGACCAAAGTCACCCGCACCGCGCTGCAGAACGCAGCGTCGATCGCTGGACTTCTGCTCACGACCGAAGCGCTGATCGTGGAGAAGAGGGAGCCGGCGGGTGCTGGCGCTCAGGGCGGCGGTGGTGCCCCGGGCGGCATGGGCGGCATGTACTAGGTTGATCTCGAATCCTGCAGCAGGCGGAGGTCGCGAATGCGGCCTCCGTTTTTTTTTGCCGTCCAACTCAAGTTGCGCCGGTGCGAGCAGTACCACAGTATGTTGCGCTCATGAGTGTAGTTCTCCACGCACATCACCAAGGTCGACTTATGTTCGCCAAGACAGGATTAGCCGCGCTTCTTTTTCTCGGTGCCACGTCGCTCGCGGCGCGAGCACAGGAAACACGATACATCGTGACGCGCCTGGGCACCGACACCGTCGCGATCGAACGATTCACGCGATCACCCGGTAAGCTGGAAGGCGACGTCGTATTGAGAAACCCGCGGGTGCAGACTTATCACTACACCGCCGATCTCGACCCTCGCGGACGTCTCAAGAACTTTCAGGTCGCGGCGCGTCGGGCCGACGCGGATCCTGCCGCCCCTCCCCGAATTCAGATAATCGATACGTTCGGCGATTCGGTGGCAGTGATGGAAGTGTTGCGCGCCGGTACGCGCGACACCACTCTCTCCGGCAAGAAATCGTATCGTGGAAATGTGGCGGCAGGATTTCCAACCGAGCCGCCGGCTTACGGTATCTACGAGCAGCTTCTGGCGAGCTCGGGCCTGCGAGGTGACAGCGTTTCATTTGCGCTCGTGGGCCCGGGTGGAGCACAAATCCCATCGATCATTCTCCGGAGGCGGGGGGCCGACTCGGTCGCATTCACCAGCACCTTCTTTCCCAACTGGATAGAGGTCGCGCGCGTCGATTCTCGCGGCCGCATTCTCGGAGTGAATTCGCTGGCGACCACTATCAAAACCATGGCCGAACAGGCTCCCGGTCTGCAATACGATCGTATCGTGTCAGGCTGGGCCGCCACAGAGAAAGCCAAAGGCCCGGCTGGTCTGGTGTCTCCAGCTGACACCGTGAGAGCAAACATCGGAGGAGCTAACATCGCGGTCGCCTATAGCCGTCCGGGCAAGCGCGGCCGAGTGATTTTCGGCAACGTGGTCCCCTGGAATCAGGTGTGGCGTACCGGAGCGAATGCCGCGACCCAGCTGACCACCGATAAGGATCTTGTTTTCGGCACCACCGCAGTGCCGGCCGGCAAGTACACACTCTGGACGGTGCCAACTCCCACCGGCGCCAAACTCATCATCAACAGCGAAACCGGCCAGTGGGGAACCGACTACCACGCCGACAAGGACTTCGCCAAAGTAGATCTCACCACCAGGCACTTGTCGCAGCCTGTCGAGCAGTTCGTCATCGGAGTCGTGCCTCAGGGGTCGGGTGGCGTGTTGCGCCTGGCGTGGGACGATCGCGAATTCACGGTGCCGTTCACCGTCAAGTAGGACGTGACCGGACCTGAAAATCCTGCGCGGAGAGATCGCTGGCTTCGCGCAGTGGGTTACGGACTCGCGGCCGAAATTGCGACGATCCTCACCATCATCCTGATCGTCCTGATGTATCGCTCGGTTGTTACTCCTGGCCTCACTGACGCAGACTACGCGGCGTTTGGCCAACGGGTCGGGGCAATAGTCGGCGTAGCTGGCGGAACGCTCTACACGTTTCTGTTTGCCCGACTGCTGATGCGGGCGCTCGGGGCTCGCTTCGTCGCGCACGGCGCCACAGTCGCTGTCACGGCGATAGCGTTCTCGATAGCCGGCTCGACCGCGGGACATCATAGTATCCCCGCCACGTACCTGTTGGCGTCGGCTCTCAAGCTTGCCGCCGGCACGCTCGCCGGATTTCTCTATTCGCGTTCGATCTCTCTGAATCGAAACGTTGTTTGAGGCAGAGGCATAACCCAGGCTGCTGATCTGACCAGCGACTTTTTCAGACTTTCTCTGAGCTCGTCGAGATCCGTAGCCCGACCCAACTGAATCGGGAGCGTCTGGGATCGAAAGAAGTCTTCCCAGTGCGCGAGAATTACTTGGGAAGGCGCCAACACGACCAACAAGCTGTCGGGCGTATTCGAAACGTTCGTCGACGTCGCCGCGCACAACACGGCAAGGTCCACCGCGCGGTCGGCCAGCACATCACGCGAAGGGAACCCAAGCGGTGGCTCGCTTGGAGCGTCCTGGAAATAAATCCTGAATACCGGTTTGCGCGCGCTATCCGACAACACGTCGATCAGAAATGCATACGGCTCACCGAGCTTCCACTCGGCGGCAGTATGGGGCAAGCTGTCCCGGTCGATGTCGAGTATGCCCGTAGTGAACGTGTAAGTCCTCCTCAACGCTCGGTAGTTTGGGGCGTGACCGGCAACCAGCGCCATGAATCGGTAGGCGCTGTCATCCGTGTAATACCACCTCCCGGCCCGGTCCTTCGTTCCCGCCGCGATCGCGGGGATCTCCAAGACGCGATCTCCATTCCGGGATCGCAGCGCAGAATCACCCATGAGCATGTGACGAACGGACGGTCCGCCGTAGACCTTCGACTTCCGGGCGCGCCTGGTTGCGATGTAAGGAACATCCATGAGGTGGTCGTAGTGTCCGTGACCGACGAGAATTGCGGAAGCACGATCAGCGGCGGCTGGAAGGAGTTCTTCTATTGCCTGCGTGTCCGCCGAAATGCGCGGGGTGCTGCGAAGGAGGCGGGTTACGCGAGGGCGCACCTTGGCGAAGGGAGGATTGCTGAAAAAAGGTGCGGTTAGCAACACGTGGCCTCGGTGCTCGATCAGTAGACCCGCGACTCCGAGGTACGTGATGGAAATAACTCGATTGGGATCACCGCATTCCACCGGTGCGCATCCCACCGAGTGCGGCTGCGATTCAAGCTGGGTGTAGATGGTAATCGGAGCGTGGCATCCAACCAGCACAGCCAGCCCCGCCAGTGCGGAATTTGTTCGGCGCATGGGCTGCCTCGCGAACGAACTGGCAAAAAAGAGGCTCAGCCCAGCTCCAGGCAGCTCAGAAGCGGCTGGAATCGCGAATCGCCACTGATCCGATCATAGAGAGGCACTCTTACTCCGAATGCTAGCGTGCAGTCTCGCGCGGTACACGCCTTGTTCAACCATTCGAACGCAGCGTCGGGCTCGTCGAGGTTTGCGTAAATCCACGAGATCATGGTTGGGCCAACGTAGGTGTCCTTCGACCGCTCCAGCAGGTCGGAGAGTACTTGGTGCGCGGCGCCGCGCTCTCCGCCCATCGCGTAAACGGCACCGAGAAGAGCGCGGAGGAGGTTGACGTCGGGGGAGACCGACACACCACGTTCCGCGCTACTGATTGCTTGCGTGTGCATCCCATTTGCCGCGTACGAGAGTGTCATCGCCAGCAAACCAAGGAAAGAAGTGCGATCACGCTCGAGTGCCTGCTCGCACTGAGCAATTGCCTGGTCGTACTGTCGTGCGTGGTACGACACCAACGCCGCGAACCCGTTGGTGGCGGGCGATAGTGGGTCGAGCTCCTGTCCCAGCCGTGCGGCCTCTGAAGCTTCGCGCTGGCGGCCCAAGGTACTTAGAAGCCAGGCCTGAAAGCTGTGTGCGAGCGCATAGCGTGGGTTCAGATCGATCGCGTGAAGGAGCGAAGATTCCGCCGCGTCCCAATCCCAGTTCAAAAGCTGGACAAACCCGAGCGATGTCCGCGATTCCGCCAAGTCGGGCGCCAACTCCACCGCACGGGTGGCAGCGGCGAGCGCTTTTGGAAGGACTTCGGCGGTTGGGCAGAATCCCCAGAGTCCAGGTACGCTGTAGGCATCAGCGAGTCCGTGATACGCCAACGCGTAATCAGGATCCAGGCGCAGGGCGTTGTGGTAGTGCTGAATCCCTTTCTCGAGCATCCCCGGGATGTTCCAGCGATACCAGCAATGACGCCCGCGAAGATACAGCTCGTACGCCTCGACGTTCTCGGTCTGACGCTTGCCGAGTGCTTTATCCTGAGCAGTCGTGAGTTTGACTTTCAGGCTTTCGACAATTCGCCGGGCGATCTCGTCCTGAATCTCGAAAACATCCTCGACCTCGCGATCGTAGCGCTCGGACCAGATGTGATATCCATCATTCGCGTTGACGAGCTGCGCGCTGATGCGAACATGCTCGCCCACGCGACGCACGCTTCCTTCGAGGATGGTCCTCACATTGAGGAGTTGTCCGATTTCAGCGATGCCGAGCGTTTTTCCCTTGAGCGCAAACGTCGACGTGCGGGCCGCGACCTTGAGCGTCGGAATTCTCGAGAGCGCATTGAGGATCTCCTCGGTTA
>JALYYH010000164.1 GCA_030946665.1 Gemmatimonadota bacterium | reverse complement strand
CGCGTCGCGCGCTCCAACCCTCATACCCGAGCTCGAGTCCCGCGGGTCCGTTGCGTCCTAGAGTACTCGTCTGAAGATACGTGGCGAGATACCGCGCGCGGTCACGTTTGTGTATCGCGTCAATGTTTTTTTCGAACAGCCGGCGCGCTTCGACGGTGTCGGTCGCTGCCGGCGCTGCGGCCAGTGCTCCAGTGTTGACTGGCGCTGGCGCACAGGCAGCTGCGGCGACAAGAAGCGCGATGAGTCGACTGCAGAAGAGTCTCGCCGATGACATACGTCTCTTTGAAAAGTCTCCGGTATGTTAACCGGAGTATTTGGGATTGGCGAATGCTACCGCGCTATTGCGCGATGATTCTTTCGATGAGGGAAAGTCCGCGCTCGAGATCGTTCCGATCCATTGTCAGCGGAGGGAGGAGGCGGAGCGTGTGCTCGCCCGCGGTCAACACCAGCAGGCCTTCGTCCCATCCGCGCTTGACGATGTCGCCGGCGAGTTCCACGACATCGAGTCCCCAGATGAAGCCGATTCCGCGTACGGCGCGCACCTTTCCCGAGCGGCGAGCAATCGCGTCGAGCTGTTCTCCGAGCCACGCCCCGTTTTCACGAACCGACTGAAGTAGTGACGGATCCGCGAGCCGCTCGAACACGTGCAATGCAACCGCCGATACGAAAGGGCCGCCCCCAAAGGTGGTCCCATGATCCCCCGGCTGGATCGCCTCGGCGATTTCCTCGGTGACGAGCACGGCACCCATCGGGAATCCCCCCGCCAGAGGCTTGGCGACCGTGAGCATGTCGGGAACGACACCGCTTCTCTCGTATGCGAAGAGATGACCGGTCCGGCCGAGTCCGCACTGGATCTCATCGAATATGAGGGCGATCTCTCGCTTGGCTGTGATTGTCCTCAGCTTCTCCAGGAAATCCGTATCGAGGACCCGCACTCCGCCTTCGCCCTGCACGGGCTCCAGGATGAGGGCTGCGACCGTTTCCTCGTCGAGCGCCGTTTCGAGGTCGGTCAGCTCGCGTTCGCAAATGGAGACAGCTCCCGCCAGAGGACGGAACGGTGCCCGATACGAGGGTCGATCCGTGGCTGCCAGCGACGCGAATAGCCTGCCGTGAAAGCTCCCGCGCAGTGCGATGATCTCGACCTTGGCGTCGCTCCCGATCTTTCGCGCCCACCGTCTCGCAAACTTGAAGGCGCCTTCATTCGCCTCCGCGCCGGAGTTGCAGAAAAAGACCTTTGACGCGAATGAAGACTCGACCAGTTTTTCGGCGAGCCGCTCCCCCGCAGAGGTCCGATAAAGATTCGATGTGTGAATCAACCCGCCGTTCAAGGCCTCGCTGATGACCCGGGCCATACCGGCGTCGCCATAGCCGAGGGCGTTTACACCAATTCCGCTCGCGAAATCCAGATACCGCTTCCCATCGGCGTCGACCAGCTCCACACCTTCTCCTCTCACGAACTCCATCGGAGCCCGCTTGTAGGTGCCGAGGAGCGAGGTCTGCGTGAGAGCGGCGCCGGCGAGGATTTCTTCTTCTATCGGCATGGTGACGGCGGTCATATGACTACGCTCTGGGATTGAGTTATGAAAGTGCCTCGCCCTTCATCCGTGAGACCGGCGATATCACAGATTCTTACGCGTTCCACTCCCGCGAGAAGAGCGGCGCTGGCTGATTCGAGCTTCGCCCCCATTCCTCCAACGGCTGTTCCGTTGTCAACCAGCTCTCGCGCAGATTCCAGGCTCAGGACAGGGACTACCCCGCTTTTTCCGTCTCGAACTCCTTCGACATCGACAATCAGAAGGAGTTCATCGGCTTGGAGAGCCACAGCAATGGCGGCTGCAGCATCGTCACCGTTCACATTGAGAGCACCGCCTTCCGCGCTTTCGCCGTCGTACGCAACCGGTGAGATGACTGGAAGATTCCCCGCGTCCAGGAGAACATGAAGAAGTCGAGAGTTAATGCTCGTCGGCCGGCCCGCGAATCCGAGAGCGTCGGCATCAATAGTCGCTGCGGTGATGAGCGCACCATCCTCACCCGATAAACCGACCGCAGGGACTCCGGCAGCCACCAGGCCGTTCACCAGCCTTTTGTTCACCACGCCCGATAGCACCATCCGCAGCAGATCGAGATCGTCCCTCGACGTAACTCGCCGACCGCCAATGAATGACGCTTCTCGACCTATTGCCCGTTGCATTGACGATACTTCGTCGCCGCCGCCATGCACGACACAGAGCGACCTTGGCGACCTGGTCCACGCTTCGGCGAGCAACGCGAACAGGTTCGCGTCGGCTTGAGCGCGTCCACCTATCTTCACGACACGCATCATGCGGGCAGTCCCGCCTGCTCGCTCAGTCCGAGGAGGACGTTCGCGTTCTGCAGTGCCTGCCCCGCCGCTCCTTTCACCAGATTGTCGATCGCTGAAATGATGATCAGAGTCGGTTGGCGCACGTTCGCGGCTTTGGTCACGCTCAGGCGTACCACGTTCCGCCTTACGACGTCGCGAAGTGAGGGTGGCTGATCCGCAATTTCGATGAACGGCTCTCCACTGTAGCACTCCTTCCATAGTAGCGACGGATCTGCAAAGTGGTCTTCCACCGGCACTGTAATAGTTGCCAGAATTCCGCGTGAAACGGGAAGCAGGTGGGGAGTGAACAGAATGTCGTTGTTCCGCCCACCGAGTTCCTCGGTAACCGCCTGCATTTCCGCGAGATGTCTGTGCTGGTTCCCCACAGCATAGGCGCGAAAATCCTCGGCGACCTCGGCAAATTGCAGATCCGGACGAGGGGAGTATCCCGCCCCGGTGACTCCGCTCGCCGCCGATACGTTTATGGTCCCTCCGGGCATCACCCATCCTTCCTTCAGTAGTGGCGCGATTGCCAGCAGGATGGCTGTCGCGTAACAGCCTGGATTTGCCACGATGTCGGCGCCAGGAATTTTCTCGCGCATCAACTCCGTAAGCCCGTATGGAGCGTTTGTCGCGCTTTCCGCGGCTCCTGGCCGAAAATCAGAGGAAAGGTCGACGACCCGCGCTCCGGTCGAACGGGCATTCCCGACCCACTTCGCGGCTGTTCCAGGGGGAAGTGCAGTGAAAACGATCTCCGCGTCCCCCAACGGTGCATCCTCGGTTCCCACAAACGTCATTTCAGATGCACCGATTCGGTAGCGTTGTCCCCGCTGTTCGTTGGCCGACGCAAAGGCAAGCTCAAGCTTGGGGTGCTGTGTGATCAAACCACACAGCTCCCGCCCGGCATAGCCACTGGCGCCAAGGACCCCAACCGGAACTTTATGCATAAATAATGCATAACATTACACACCTCCGCCGTCAATGATCCGTGCCATCGCCTCGCGCGTGGGGCATCGGAGTGCTAAACTCAGCGTCGATGGCCAACAAGCGCGAACGGCACGACACGATTCTCGAGTTAGTCGAGTCACGGGTAGTCAGCAGCCAGGAAGATCTCCGCAAGCTTCTTCTCCAGCGGGGGTGGGACGTGACCCAGGCAACTTTGTCCCGCGATCTTCGGGAGCTGAGGCTTGCCCGAGTCCCCACCCCCGAAGGCGCTCGGTACGCGATTACCGACGGGAGCATAGAGGAGAGCCGCGCTGCCCTCGATACCCTGCTGCCGCAATTGTTCCTTCGACTGGATGGTGTCAGCGAAATGCTGGTCCTCCGCACTGTTCCTGGAGGCGCAC
>JALYYH010000187.1 GCA_030946665.1 Gemmatimonadota bacterium | reverse complement strand
ACGTCTCCAAGCGCCGACAAGTCCACAACGAGCGATTCCAGGCCGGACGGATCATCCACCGTCATCGAAACCGATACCTCGGATGTAGCAACCACGTCGATCGAGACGCCGTTCTTCTCGAAGATTTCGAACACACGCCGCAGAAATCCCCGCGCGAACAACATCTTCGCGGCTCCAACCTTTACCAGCGTGATGCCACCCTTGCCGGCTATCGCGCTCACCGCCCGCCGCGGCGCATCGAAAGTGATGCGTGTTCCCTTTCCTTCGGGATTCCGCGAGTTGTAGATGAAAACAGGAATCCCGAGCCGCACCGCGGGGGCGATCGTGTTCGGATGCAGCACCTTTGCGCCGAACGACGCCAGCTCGGAAGCCTCGTCGAACCTGATCTGCTCGATCAGCTTGGATCCTTTGACCACTCGAGGGTCGGCGGTCAGCATTCCGTCCACATCCGTCCAGATCTCGATGGCTTCGGCGTGCAGCGCCGCCCCGAGGAGAGACGCGCTGTAATCTGATCCTCCTCGACCGAGAGTCGTAGTGATTCCAGCGGTGGTTCGACCAATGAATCCGCCCAGCACCGGTACCTTTCCATCCTGAATCAAAGGCTGCACGACATCCCGCGCGTTCTCGGCGATCGCATCCGTTTGCGGCTCCGCGGTCATGAAGTTGTCGTCGGTGATGAAGACATCGCGGGCATCGACGTGCTCGGCCGGTATTCCGCGCAGCTTGAAGAAGGCGGCCACCAGATGAGAGGAGAGCTGCTCGCCAAACGCCGCAATCGCATCGAAGCTGCGCGGGGTTGCGTGCCCGAGTATGGATAACGCTTCCGCGAGACTCGCCAGCTCGTCGAAAGTCGCACTCATTTCAGCGGCCACATCCGACGCTTCGCTCGATGTGCCGAGAAGCGTCTCACACTCGCGGAAATGCCGATCACGCAGCGTTTCGACGCCGCGCAGGGCACCGATCAGGTGGCCCTTGGCGGACTGCTCGCCAATCGCGAGGAGAGAATTCGTCGCTCCCCCGAGCGCGGATACGACCACGGCCGGCTGCCGTGGGAGCCGACCTTTGACGATCGCCGCGGCGCGCTCGATCGCTTCGGCATCACCAACCGAAGTTCCCCCAAACTTTACGACGATCACGCGGTGTCGAAAGCGCCGTTCACGGCCAATAGCTCCGCGTTCAGAACCGATCCACCCGCCGCACCACGCACGGTGTTGTGGCCAAGGGCCACCATCCGGAGATCCAGCACAGCGTCACGACGCACCCGCCCGACCGTCACCGTCATTCCGCTTCCCGCGTTCACATCGCGTTTGGGCTGAGGTCGGTCAGGAGCGTCCGTGACGACGAGAGGGTGAGCGGGTCGAGTCGGAAGTCCTTCCGTCGAAGAAAGTCCTCTCCATTCACGCATCGTCTGGATCGCGACCTCCGGCGTCGGCTTGTCTTCGAAGCCTATCGTCATGCAGATCGTGTGGCCGTGCTCCACGGGCACGCGATTGGTGTGGGCGCTCACCTTGAAATTCGCGCTCCTCACCTCGCCGTCGTCGAACTTCCCGAGCAGCTTCAGCATCTCCCGCTCGAGTTTCGCTTCCTCGTCGGCGATGTACGGGATCACGTTCCCGAGAATGTCCAGGGAAGGAACTCCCGGATAGCCAGCGCCAGACACCGCCTGCATCGTCGAGAGGAAGAGCTGCCTGATGCCGAACCGCTGGTGCAGCGGAGCGAGTGCCACGGCGGCAACCGTCGCCGAGCAATTGGCGTTGGTGACGATTGCGCCGCTCCAGCCGCGATTGCTGCGTTGGCACTCGATGAGCCGGAGATGATCTCCATTGACTTCGGGGATGACCAGCGGGACGTCGGGCTCCATGCGGAAATTTTTCGCGTTGCTCAGAACGAATCTTCCAGCCTGCGCGAAGGCCATCTCAATTTCGCCTGCAACAACGGCGTCGAGCGCGGAGAAGACGATGGGTGCGCTCACGACACCCGGATCACACGCGATCACCCGGCGCGACGCGACGGAGTCAGAAGGCGGCGCACCCTCGAGCCAGCGTGTGATCTCCCCGTACTTCTTCCCCGCTGATCTCTCGGAAGCTGCGAGCTCCTTCAGCTCGAACCACGGGTGGTCAGCGAGCAACCGCACGAACATCTGACCCACAGCGCCGGTTGCGCCGAGGACGGCGACCGGCCATTTGCCTTTCCGCTTTCCGGGCAGCTCTGGAGGGGTCATCGCGCGAGAAGAGTTTTTGCGAGTCGCTCGTAGCTGCCGACGCTCGCCCGCAGCTCTTCGACATCAATGAACTCGTCCGGTGTGTGGGCCACGTGAATCGAGCCGGGACCGAAGAGAAAGGGCTCCCCCCAGTTGGAGAGAAGCGGAATGTCCGACGTGTAAGCGACTGGCCCGGTCTCGAAACCAGGCACTGTCGCAAACTTCTGGGCGGGGATGTGCGACCCGAACTCCACATCGGCGTTCCCCTTTTTCACCCAGTCGCTGATCATCTTCTTGATTGGCTCGACGTCGCTGACCAGGCGGAACATGATCTCCGCTTCCGCATGCGCGGGTATCACGTTGGCCTCTGTCCCGCCCTTGATCGTCCCGATGTTCACCGTCGTCGCTCCGAGCACGGGATCTGACGGAAGCGGTAGTTGCCTGAGCGTCGGCAGCAATACCAGCATCGGCTCGATCGCCGAGCGCCCGAGGTGCGGATAGGCGGAGTGGGCTTCCCGGCCACGAATTCTAATGGTGGCGCGGAGCGAGCCCTTCGCTCCACTCGCCAGCTTGCTCTCTGTGGGTTCGCCGTTGATGAGAAAGCGACTCTTGGTTCCAAGGTTGTTTGCTGCTCGGGCACCATCAGAACCCTTTTCCTCTCCCACCACGAACAGAAGCTCGACGTGCTTCTCCCCTCCACTGGCGAGTCGGTCGGCCGCAACCAGCATCGCCGCCGCGATTCCCTTCGCGTCGGACGAGCCGCGACCGTACAGCTTCGTGCCCTCGAGACGCGGAGGGACGTACGGCGGAACGGTATCGAGGTGCGTCGAGAAGGTCACGCCGCCACCGCCTCGCGACCCCCAGATGTTGGCTCTGCCGCGACTAACCTCCTGCAGAG
>JALYYH010000132.1 GCA_030946665.1 Gemmatimonadota bacterium | reverse complement strand
GGACATCTGTTGGGATTCGAAGGTGAATGGGTCCAGCGCCTCGTGTTCCTCCCGGGTGCCTGGGCCGGAGTTGGTTTCGACGCGAACTTCACTCACGTCGATTCGCGCGCGCTAGTCGACCCATCTGCTGGCAGGTACGCACAACTCCAGAGACAATCGCCCAATCTCGCCAACGCAGCTCTGACCTACGACTACTCGGCGGTCTCGGCGCGACTCGGGTGGGCGTATCAGGGCGCGAACATCACCAGCTACGGTGACGGAACCGCGTCACCGAGCGGCGACAACTATTTCTATGCGCACTCGCAGCTGGATGGATCAGTGATCTACAACTTCAGCCCGCGTGTTCAGATCCAATTGCAGGGACTGAATCTGAACAACGCCGTGTTCGGTTTCTTCAGCGGGACACCCAACCGCGACTACGCGATCCAACGCGAGTACTATGGGCGCACCATCTATCTCGGCGCGAAGTACAACATCGGAGCCATTTAACGGCGAAGGAAACAGACGATCGAGGGTGCGCGTGGTGACAAAGGCCAGTAATGCGACTAGCGGTGAAACCGGGCGGGTTACAACCCCGTAAGGGTTTGAGGTGTCACAGTACACGAAGGTCGCACCAAAACCCTTTAGCTGATGGATGTCCTATGCGTACCTCATCGATCGTATTTACCGCGCTGCTGGTTGCGTCACCCATTGCCGGCGCGCGTGCCCAGGCCACTGTAGCGGATGTTCGCCCAGCGCCCTCTGCCGTCTCAGGCGGAGTTGCCGCCGAAGCATGGAGCGCCAGGCCAGTCGGGAATTATGATGTCGTCCTCGACAGCCCCGAAGGCGCGATTGCCGTGAGGGTCACGGTCAGCGAAACGCAGGGCAAGCTGGTTGCTCTCTTCTGGCCGGCAAAGGAGGCGGAAGGACAGGCGATGGACGTTGCTATCGCGGGAACCGACATGGTTCTGACTGCGAAGACTCACCGCGGTCCGATCGAGATCAACATCGAGCGCCGTGGCCAGGCACTCTCAGGCAACTGGACGCTCGGCAGGACGCACGGCTCCCTGAGGGGCGAAATCAGCTCCTGATCCCTCAGGAAACGATCGCCATAGCATCACCGTAGGAGTACACCCTGTAGCGCTCCACGACAGCTTCCTGGTATGCATGCATTGCCAGCTCGTACCCGGCGAACGCGGCAACCAGCATGATGAGCGTGGAGCGCGGCAGATGAAAGTTGGTGATCAGCCGGTCGACTGCGCGGAAGTCGTAAGGCGGACGAATGAAAATCCGGGTGTCCGCCGACTTCTCGCGAAATATTCCATCTTCGTCGATCGCGCTTTCCAGTGTTCGGACGCTCGTCGTGCCGACCGCCCAGATCTTTCCGCCGTTGTGACGGGTATCGTTCAGGATCTGCGCGGTAACTTTTGGGATGGCGAAGCCTTCCTCGTGCATCACGTGATCGGCGGGATGCTCGACATCGACGGGCTTGAACGTCCCGGCGCCGACATGTAGCACAACGTCGGCGCGCTGTACGCCCTTGGCGGCAAGTCGATCGAGTAACTCCGGCGTGAAGTGGAGTCCCGCCGTTGGTGCCGCGACCGATCCGCTTTCCTTTGCATAGACCGTCTGATACCGCTCCGAGTCCGACGTTTCATCCGCCCTCGTGATGTAGGGTGGAAGGGGCACGTGACCGTACTTCTCGATCGTCTGTTCGAGCGGCAGCGAGGAGTCGAGTCGGACCACCCGCGTTCGCCTCTCCGTCGTCGACAATATCTTCGCGGTAAAATCCTCGGCGAAGCGCACGACGCGTCCGGGCTTTAGTTTTCCGCCGGGATGAACCATCGCTTCCCACAGCGATTCGCCGAGTGATCGAAGCAGGAGGATCTCCGCCTCAGCACCATTGTCGCGAACGCCTAGAAGACGAGCGCGAAAGACCCGGGTGGTGTTGAGGACGATCGCGTCGCCTGCGGGAATCAGCTGCTCGAGATCGCTGAACTGTCGATGTGAGATTGCGCCGGTGGAGCGATTGACGACCATGAGCCGGCTCTCGCCGCGCCGCTCGGTTGGATATTGAGCGATCCGGTCGGCGGGCAGGTCGAAATCGTAGTGGGAAGTGCGGGATCCGTCGTGCGCCATCCCGGCACCATAACCAACTATGGCGACTTCTTGCAGGTATGATGCTCAGTGACCTGTTTGCCCTTCTGCGTATAGGTGGGCCCATCAACGGTGTACTGGGAATCCGACCTCTTCGTGTAGACTGCGCTGCCGCCCTTTCCCGGGAGGACATAGGTCCAAGGCCAGGAGTTCCCGGTACGCTTTGCCACCATGACGAAGTAAAGGGCATCACTCATGGCGCCGAACCGCACCCACTGCTGCAGTCGGGGGTCGTATCCGATGAAATACTCCGCGCGGACCGGTGCGCCGCCGTCGCTGGTGCCGGGGAAGTCGTACGTCTGTTTGAGCCAGCGGTTGTCGAGGGCATTCGAAATCGTCGTCGTGTAGGTCCCGGAAAAATCACCAACGGTGTGCGCACAATTCCAGGTCCCCACGAAGAACTTGGCGGCTTGCATCTCTTCCGGCGCGCTCGATTGCGCGCGGGCACTGGGGACTGTTGCGAGAAAGATTGCTGCGATCAGTGCGGTTTTAGCTGAGTAGCCCTTCATATCATCCTCTTCGGTGGAAGTGTTGGTCCCCGTATATCACCTACTCTGTAGAAGAAATAGTCAAACAAAAAAACAGGCGATCAAATGGAAGTACGACGGCGCAGGCTGAGAAGCGACCCAAAGCAGATCGAGCCAATGAGTGTGACTACTTTCATCACTCGAAAGGTTGCTTGAGCCTCAGTCCCGGAGCCGACGTCATAAATCCCCACTCCGAGAGCGACCCCGATCAGGAGCAACGCCCCGATTACTGGCTCGCGAGGCACGGCCCGGGTCGTGATCCACCCCGCCACCACTCCCACCAGTACGACGCAAACGAGCAGGACGAGCCGCACCGACAGGAACGCATGCATCGGTATGAGCAGCGACGCGCCCGCCCTAATGCCCTCGAAGGCAAGCAGGTAGGTCAACACAACCGTGGCCAGCAGCCGGGACCCGGCGGTGAAGCTCCATGGTCTGGCGCGGGCGAGCGGAACGATCGCGCTCAGTGTTTGTGACCAATACCACCGGCGCGCGCTGGAGGCGCCTAGACCTCCGCATTTCTGGGCGAATTCCTCTTCGAGATCGCCAAGTATGGCGTCGCGATAGCCTGGCTCCAGAACCAGTCCGGCAACGATTTGAGTGGCCAGCGTGGGAGGCTGCATTGCCATCAGCGACGCCCCCACGCCAAATCGACTCCTTCCCAAAGGCGCCGACGCGTTGCGACACCGGAGCGAATCGTCTGCCGCCCTGACGTCGTGAGCGCGAAGCACCGGCGCGACCGGCCCCCGCGCACAGGCGTGGGCTCGGTATCGGACGAAGACAACAAGCCTTTGTCCTCGAGGCGCTGGAGCGTTGCGTAGATCGCTCCGACCGAATATTCCTTACGCGCGCGCTGGGAGACGTCGCGCCGCACTTCGGCCCCATATGCGTCGTCGCCCAGCCGCGTCACGGAGAGAAGGACCGCGAATTCGAGATTTCCGCTTGCCTGGTCGCTCATTATGGTTTCAATATGTAGAACAAATGAAGAGTTTGTCAATCCGGCAACTCTCCACCGCTCCGCTGGGCGAGGCCTCTTTTGTGCAACAGCGTGAGCAAAATGAAATCTGCCCAATATCTGACGCGCGCGCGCGTCGCGCTGACCGTTTGTTTAATCGCAACCGCCGCCTGCCGATCGGGCCGCGCGCCGGCGCCGCCGAAACCAATCACGCGACCGGCCTCAGCTGAGGAAGAGGTCACGCTCATTCGCGCCGACTCGGTGATGTTCGATGCTGTCGTTCGCGCACAGCTCGAGGCTGGAGACAATGCGTACCCGTATCACCTCGAGCACCTGCGATACGATCCGCGCCCATACGGAACGTCCTCCGGCTATCCCGAGGTCTTCGCGGGTGTCCAGGGAATCGACCCCACGCTGAGCTTTCCGCGCGCGGGCAGGCGGGCGATCGATCGAATGGCTGCGAATCGAAAAAGGATTCTGCGAGTGAACCGCGTTCCCGAAGGGGGCCCGCTCAATTATGAGCAGTGCGCGGGCGCTCGGGTGCCAGAGCCACCTCCTCCGCGTGTCAGGTCCACGCGTTCAAAAGTCAAAGACGTGCACGCCGGCTGTCCGAGGACGGCGGAATATTACCTGACCGTGGGACTGCCCATTAAGGGACAACCGACTGGGCTGTGGAACGCCCGCGACACGCGGGGGTCCAAGGTGTCGATGAGTGGCGAGGACGTGTGGACGACCCTCGTCGACCTGCATTCCGCCGGGCCGGACGGTTGGCGATGGTCCCAGTACGCCTGGCTGTTCCGGCGGGATCGTTCCGGTCAGCCCCTGCTCGTCAGCACGATCCTGATCGGCGTCGTCGAGTAAGGCGGTGACGTTAGGTCCGCCCCGACCTATCGCGGTGGATCGACACGCTTGATCTCCTCGAACCTTTCAGAAACGCCGGCGGGGAGAAAGAGATTGTCGGAAATGGCGGCGATCTCCTCTGCTTCGCGCCAGGCATCCTCGAGAATCTGAAGCTCGCCCTCGAGCGCGCGTCGCTCGGCGTCTTCGTGCGACATCATCTCGAGCGCGAGTCGGAGCGGCGGGGCGAGCTTGTTCATCCTTCCGACGGTTTTGGCATTGTAGGAGTACCAGTCCGGATTGTGCGCCACCTTGGCTGCCGCGTTGAATACCTGCGCCGGATCGCGATACTCCTCGAGTAGTTCAACAGCCTCTTTCACGTTCCTGGCGGACGCTGCCTTTTCATTCATGCGGGGCAGCAGCTGCGCGGCGATGCGCACGGCCTGCTCTCCGCGAATCGCCGTCACCGCCGTCTGATTGTCGTACGACCACCAGCGTTTGTTGACGTCGCGCCCTACGTGGTGTTGCACCGTGAGTCCCCATGGCTCGCGTCCGACCGCGGGAAGCATTATTGCCGACTCAACGTCGGACTGGCGAAGAACGATCGGATCGCCGCCGGGATTCGGAATCCGCGCCACGATGCGCATCCTCCGGTAAAGGTTCACGCCCATGCTCACGGCGTTGAATGCCTGCGTTCCAGCCGCGCCGAGGAAAAATCCGGTGGTCATGCCAAAGGGTATGATGACCGCGAGACCGACGGTAACCGCGCCGGTTTGCACGAGATACCTTTTTCGTCTGCGGCCGAATTGATCGCCGTATCTCCAGGCCGCGAATTCGGGACGCTGTGGCGTTCCGATTCTTACGAGCTCGAGTCCTTCGCCCACTCTGCCCAGCCCGATGTGATCCGAGGAAACGCGGAGCTTCGTTTCTCTGAACGCGCGCTCACATTCTTCGACCGCCTCCCACCGTTCTTCGAGGGGCGTGAGATTCCATCGCTCGCACTTTCGGCAGACGACCCACAGGCGTCCCTTAGCCGCGTCGAACGCTAGACGCCGACCGATCGGGAAGTGTTCGATCGTTTCGTTGGCGCCGAGATCGTTGTGGCAGAAGATACAGGTTGAGTACATGGATCTCGGCTAGGACATGCAGCTACGCCAATTCAGATTATTGCTGCGGCTCGAATAATGTGGGTTGCGCCGGCCCGCCCGGAATTGTGGGGGGGTTGAAGCCGAAGTGGCGATAAGCCTGCGCGGTCGCGACGCGACCACGCGGAGTCCGCTGCAGAAATCCGTTCTGCACCAAAAATGGCTCATAGACTTCCTCGAGAGTACCCGCGTCTTCGCCGACGGCAACGGCGATCGTGCTGACGCCCACCGGTCCGCCCTCGAACTTCTCGATGATCGTTTTGAGGATCCGGGAGTCCATGTCGTCGAGACCGAACTGATCGACTTCGAGGAGTTGCAGCGCATCCGCGGCGACCTTGCGATTGATGCTGCCGCCGGCGCGCACCTGCGCGAAGTCGCGAATACGACGGAGAAGCCTGTTGGCGACGCGCGGAGTTCCGCGCGATCTCTTGGCGATCTCCTTCGCGCCATCCTCGTCGATCTCCACCTGCATCACCTCGGCGGTGCGATGGACGATCTGCTCGAGGTCGCCGGGTGGATAGAAGTTGAGCCGTTGCTCGATCCCGAACCGCGCGCGCATCGGCGGAGTGAGCATGCCGAGCCGAGTGGTGGCGCCGATCAGGGTGAACTTCTCGATCTGCATGGTGATCGTTTGGGCCTTGGGTCCTTCGGAGAGGCGGATCTCGATCTTGTAGTCCTCCATCGCGGGATAGAGGAATTCTTCGATGATTGGTTTTAAACGATGGATTTCATCGATGAAGAGAACGTCTCCTTCCCGAAGATTTGTCAGAGTGCCGACGAGGTCCCCTGGCTTTTCAAGTGCGGGACCAGATGTCGTGTGGATGTTAACGCCGAGCTCGCGGGCAATTAGTTCTGCAAGCGTAGTTTTGCCCAGACCAGGAGGCCCGAAAAAGAGAGTGTGATCGAGCGGCTCGCGGCGAGCAAGCGCAGCCTCGAGATATATCCGAAGCGACTCTTTCACGCGATCTTGACCAATGAACTCGGATAGGCGCTGAGGGCGAAGCGAGAGCTCGACTACGCTCTCCTCCGGCATGATTTCGGGAGTGGTTATTTCGGCGCGGGGCATCTCGAATGAATGGTCGTGGCTGTCAGAGCAAGCCTCTCAAGGGACTGACATGGATCTGTTGACCGTCAAATCTACCCGAACACACGCCGAAATTCGATGGGCGGCGAATTGTTCCCAGTCGCGAAAACGGGGCGGTCGATGGCTGATAGCCGAGGAATGTCCCGCGCGATGCAACGGAAAGAAGCCCGTCGATGACGAAAATGATGCCATAGGAAGCAGGCGGGCCTGTTAAAGTCTTGAGCTGCCTCCAGGTGGCAGTGCGTACTACGTCGTATTCTGTGAAAGGGAAGGCGCACGTCGACGCCCTGTTTTCTGCGTGATTCACCGTGTGCGCAAGCGGCTTCTACGAGCGCATTAACTCTTACTAGACAAGGCAAGTTTCCGCTTCACCCTCCTCACATTCGTGCAGCACAGTCTGGCGCCGACTCGAGGGATTGCCTGAATCCGACTCCGGAAACGATCAGCTGCAACCAACGGTAGGCCGTCGCGAGTTGCCCCGAGTCTTCCGCAGATTTGCTAAGACACGATCACGTCTGGACGCCCATCTCCAGCGACGCGCACCACTTTCCCCTGTGTGTCAAACCACACGGTTCGAGTGTGTGTGAAGGTCACCGCACACAGGTACCCGCACCAGTAGTCCCAGCTAATTCGCAGGTCGACCACGTAAGCGATGCCGACCTCCGACCCCCGTCGAACGGTGGCTTGGTAGTCAAAGGCTCCGTGGTCAGAGCCGTCTGTCGCGCTGAAGCCGAACTCGCTACGGCCAGCAGCCAAATCGCGAAGGCGACCGAGGTAATAGTCCACGGATCCGCCGGTGACGGCGAATGGGAGCCAGGTAGCATCGAACCGGTCGAGCCACCAACGGTCGCTCGGAGTTCCCGCAACACGCTGTGCCACTCGGTAGGACTCGGTCGGCCTACCTGCCGCCATTGCGGCGAGCTTATCACGTTCAGCCGAGTCTCGCGCGGTGGCAAGTAGTGTTTCAGGCTCCGGATAGAGTCGCTCGGCCAACGAAAGTAGTTCGCGCTCTTTCAGAGTTCGAGCAGATCGAAGCACGGTCGCTCGGAAACGTCCTCCTGAGAATACTTCCAGAAGGGTGTCGGGGATGGCAATGCCCGCGCCCACGTGGTAGCCGGCGGGCGCTTGAACAGAAACGGTTGCGACCGCGGCCGCGCTAGTTGACTGGTGCCCTCCAGCGACCTGTGAGGCAGCGATCGTGAAGAAGGCGCCGACGCCTACGGCAAACCTGCGGTAGACAGCAGGAATTTCACGATTCTCTTTGAAACGGATATTCAGGTGACCCCTCCTTAATGCCCCGCTCGCTCATGGAATTGGGGTACTCAAATCGGGAATGTCGCTACACGCGTATTCGTGCGGGGTTAACACCGGGTTTAGAACGCCATTCTCCACGATGTGATCATACCCCTCCAGAGAAAGCGATAGCGCGCAAATGGAAGCATACTGCGGAGTTAGTGGCACGCGAGTGCCGCATTCTAGACCAAGGCTTTCGACTGTACCAGCCTCTCTGCTGCCCTTTCCAAGGTCTCCGTCTTCTTACAGAACGCGAATCGAGTGACACACCGCCCCAACTCAGGCCGAGAGTAGAAGCTCATTCCCGGGACCGTCGCGACCCCAACCTCCTTCGCCAACCAAATCGCAAACTCGCGCGACTCGAGATCTGAGATGTCCGAGAAATCAGCGAGGATATAGTAGGCGCCCTCGGGTGCGGCGTACTTAAATCCAGCTTCGTCCAATGCCGAGCACATGATGTCCCGCCGCGAACGGTACTCGAGCGCGAGATGGTTGTAGTAATCAGAATCGAACGCCATCCCAATCGCACCCGCCGCCTGCAAAGGAGCCGGCGCGCCAACAGTCAAGAAATCGTGAACCTTGCGAATGGGTGATGTGAACTCGAACGGCGCAATCGCGTACCCGAGCCTCCATCCAGTGCACGAGAACGTCTTCGACAACCCCGAGATGGTGACGGTCCGCTCCCGCATCCCCGGCCACGTCGCCAGCACGTGGTGCCCACCCGCGTACCGAATGTGCTCGTAGATCTCGTCCGTGATCGCGATCACGTCCCACTTCTGACACAGCTCCGCGATCAGTGAGATCTCTTCCCGCGTAAAGACTCGGCCCGTCGGATTGTGCGGAGTGTTCACCACAATCGCCCGTGTCTTGTTAGAGAAAGCCGCGCGCAGCTTGTCGGGATCTAGCTTCCAATCGGGCGCCTCCAACGGCACGAACACCGGCTTCGCCCCGGCGAGTATCGCGTCCGGCCCGTAGTTCTCGTAATACGGCTCGAAGACAATCACTTCATCACCGGGATCGACGAGCGCGAGAAACACGGAAGCCATCGCTTCCGTCGCCCCACAGCAGACCGTGATCTCCCGCTCCGGATCCACCTCCATCCCGTACCAGCTGCGATACTTCTCGGCGATCGCCAGCCGCAACGCGGGACTGCCCCAGGTGATCGCGTACTGGTTGATATCACCGCGGATCGCCGCGCACGCCGCATCCTTCATCGGCTCGGGCATTGGAAAATCGGGGAATCCCTGCGCCAGATTGATCGCCCCGTACTGGTTCGCCACCCGCGTCATCTCGCGGATCACCGACTCCGTGAAGGTGCTCGCGCGCTTAGCGGTTGCTGCGCGGGCCGAAACCTTTTCGACGTTGGTCACGGTGACTGCGGCGTCGGCGTGCGCTTCATGCGGACTTCGATTACCCCGCTGGTGCCGGCCATCGGTCCGAATTTCCCGGCATCCGCGACATTGTAAAACTGGATGTCACGGACCTGGAAAGCCTGGATATTGCGCAGCGAGCTCAGGCCGCCGTATTTCGCGCCATCCACGAATACCAGCGCGTACTCGCTGCTGTCAGCGGAGGGGACAAGAGACTCCACGCCGTGCGCGCGCATCCACCTCGGGCGCAGGCGCGATAC